>CAZHHV010000097.1:330-7716 GCA_964532335.1 uncultured Nitrospiraceae bacterium | reverse complement strand
AAACACGTTGAGTCAGCGAGCCTTCGGTAACATTTTATTATGAGTCAACTGGGAGGGGCAGAATCCGCTGTCTTCCTTCTTGACTAAACCGGCTTTATGAATTACTCTAACACGTATTCAAGCTGATAGCTGTTAGCTGTTAGCTCATAGCAGAATCTATGAACCATGAACTATGAACTATGAGCTACTAATTTGGAGGATATTATGCGTTTTTCAAAAATGTTCATCCCTACACTTAGAGAAGTTCCTGCAGATGCAGATGCAGTCAGCCATAGGCTGATGCTCAGGGCAGGCTATGTGAGGCAGCTTGCTGCCGGACTGTATATATTTCTTCCATTGGGCTGGAGAGCGCTTGACAGGATAAATGCAATTCTGAAAGAGGAGATGGAGTCAATCGGCGCTCAGGAGATATCAATGCCTGTGCTTCATCCCGCTGAGGTCTGGCAGCAGACTGGAAGATGGCATACAATCGGAGATGAGATGTTCAGGCTTAAAGACAGGACAGGCAGGGACATGTGCCTTGGCATGACACATGAGGAAATAATGACATGGCTTGCATCAAGAGAGATTCGCTCATACAGGGATTTGCCGCAGATTTGGTATCAGATTCAGACAAAACTCAGGGATGAGGCAAGACCCAAGAGCGGTGTTTTAAGGACAAGGGAGTTCATAATGAAAGACAGTTATAGCTTTGACGCTGACGAGGAGTCTCTTGACAGGAGCTATCAGCTTCATGCAGCAGCATATCATAAGATATTCCAAAGATGCGGCTTGAAATTCCATCAGGTTGAATCAGACCCGGGCATGATGGGCGGAGCAGTTTCGCATGAATTCATGGCTCCAAGCCCTGCCGGTGAGGATGAGGTTGCATTATGCGATAAGTGCGGATATTCGGCAAATGTTGAGCTTGCAAAATCAGTCCCCTCAAAAATCACGAGTGAAAACTGGGGATTTGAAGAAGTTCATACGCCTGAAAAACGAACTGTTCAGGAAGTTTCAAATTTTCTAAAAATTAAACCTGAATACTTTATAAAAAGCATACTTGTTATGGCGGACAAAACGCCTGTGCTTGCACTTGTGAGGGGAGATCAGGAACTCCATGAAAAAAAGCTCGCAAAGATTATAGGCAGTCACAGGCCTGCACAGAAAACAGAGGTGAAAGAGATTCTCGGCGTTGAGGCGGGATTCATCGGGCCCATGAACCAGAAGATAAGAATCATTGCTGATTCGTGTTTGAAAGAAGGCGTTTATATCAGCGGCGCAAACAAACAGCACTATCATGCAAAAGGCATTAAACCGGAGAAGGACTTTAAGGCAGAGTGGCATGACATACATCTTGCAAAAGAAGGAGACACATGCCATAAATGCGGGGCGAAACTAAGAATAGAAAAATGCATTGAGATAGGGAATATCTTTAAGCTTGGGACAAAATACTCAGTGCCGCTAAAGGCATTTTTTCTTGATGAGAACGGCAATGAAAAACCTGTTATCATGGGAAGCTATGGTATTGGCCCTGCGCGCATAGCAGCAGCAGCAATAGAACAGAACAATGACAAGGACGGCATTATCTGGCCCAAGAGCATTGCGCCATTTGACGTAGAACTTCTGCCCCTGAATATGAATGATTCAAAGACAGTTGAAATTGCAGAGAGGCTTTACAGAGAGTTGAAAGAAAAAGGCATTGAGGTTTTGATGGATGACCGTAATGAAAGGGCAGGCGTAAAATTCAAAGACGCTGATTTAATCGGCATCCCGACCCACATCATCCTCGGAGAGAAAAACCTTAAAGAAGGGCTTGTCGAGATTAAGGACAGAAGGACAAAAGAGGCAGTGAAGGTGAAAGTTGAAGAGGTAGAGGAGAAGTTAACGCTCAACTAAAGAATAAAAAGCGGACACTGTTTTTAATACCAAAATCTGAAAGAATAAGTTAGAATTAGCAACAATAATATGAAAAAGAAGAAAACTACGACAGACCTGAGTCCCAAACATTTTTCTCGTTATGGTGAATTTTTAGTTTCGTTTGAGCTTTCTAAACATGGCTGGAATATTTATAACCCTGTCTATGATGAATATATAGACCTCTTAATTCACAAACATATCTGTAAAAGTTGCGGTAGTAAGTGGAATCTAACTCCCGCATTAACTTGTAAAAAATGTGGAAAAGATTTTTCAAAAACACAGAAAAATAAAATCATTGCTAAAAAGATCTGTGCTAATTGCAGAAACGAAATGGTTGGCAATAAAACAAAGTGTGCAAAATGTGGGAACTTAGAATTATTGAATAGACCGACCTGTGATAAATGCGGCGGTGAGGTAGAAATGATTGAACATGCTTGTCCATGTGGTAGCAGAAATTATACAACTAAGTTTCGTTCAATCCAGGTTAAGAGCTCAAGAATTGAATATAAGGATGGGAAGTCTAAGAATACTTATGCTATTGATATGAAACCAAAAGACCTGATCAAAGACAGCAAGCATTTCTATGTATGGTGCTTAATAGATGATAATGATAAGCCGCATTTTTTGATTATGTCCGTTCAAGACTTCATAGAAACAATGGGTGATTCTTTGAAGGGCATTTCATTTTTTAAGGATCAAGACCGTCAGCATTTTAGCGCTAAAGATTATGGCAAATGGAGTAAGTTTCTGAATAAATTTGATAAGCTGGAATGAGGCTCAAAGATTAAATTCTGACAAGTCAGTCCGCCCATTAAATTCTTGTGTAACACGTTTTTCTATCACAGATTTAAACATTGCTTTATTAATTTCAATACCCATCCCTACACGATTTAGTTTCTTAGCGACAATTGCAGTCGTAAAGCTCCCAGCAAATGGGTCTAAAACTTTTTCACCTGCATAGGAAAAATATTTTATAGCCATTTCTGGAATATCTTTAGGAAAGGGTGCGCTATGCCCAAGTCTGTTATTTCCGTTTTGATCAATCTTTATTACAGGAGGAAATTTTGAAATATCTCTTCGCCATTTATTTAGCGTAAACTCGTCAATTTCATTCTCTTGAGTCCTTGTGTCAAGGTCTTGCATCATATTTGATCTCAAAGAGAATCTCTTTCCTCTGTTGTGAGGACTTCTTTCAAGACATTTGTCATTTTTACATTCCCAGCTTTGAACACCAATTTCAGATTGAGTGTTGCCGTTTACATTTAGAGAGCCACAGATGGGACATGGAATTCTGTTTGTGTCTAATCTGTGTTTATGAAAGATTAGAATATGTTCGTAGCAATTTACAGGATATTGATAAAATGGGTAGTTAATGCCGCCATTCTTGTGCCTTTGACTTTCTACCTCTCCTTTATCCCAGATAGTATCATCTACAAATTCAAATCCTTCTTCCTCAAAAATTTTTATAAAATATGCGCCCAGAGGCAATCTCCTCTTGCCCCATACGGATGTTGTTTTAAGGTTATCATTATCAAAGACATCTCCTACATTAAATACCCATACCCTATGGTTATCGAGAACTCTATAAGTCTCTCTGATTATTAGCCGCATGTCTGCGAGATAGGAATTGAGGTTTTCCCATTGAGAATATTCTCTTGCATTATAATAAGGTGGTGACGTTATCATCAGATGCATTGATTCCGATTGCATTTTTTGCATTGCCTTTAAACAATCGCCCCATATTATTTTTAAATCATTTTTGCTATTTAAAAATTTATTGAGCTTAGGATCATAATTCTCAATAGATTCGTTTTGGTGACGTTTCTTAAGTATTGCTGCATATTCTTCGGAAAAGATTTTTACTGCGTCACTCCCCTGAAAATCATTTATATATCGCGAAAGCTTCTCTTGAAGTTCATGGAGTTCACCTACAGTCAGAAGTTTGTCTAAATATTCTTTGTTGTGCCTCAGCAGATATGGAATTGTAATTTTATAGCTATTTTTAATTTTTGGTGGCAAAGACTTTGCAGTATTATAGGCAAGAGGCAGTACAAGATTTTCAGATATCTCAGGTGATTCAAAATAATCAATTAAATATCCATCTTCTTGATTGTTGTTCACCCACTTCAATACATTGTGCTTATCGTATCTGTAAGAGGACCCGACTTTAATAGACGGCATACCCTTCTTTTTTAATCGCCAAAGCGTTGTGCGTGAGATTTTTAATTCTTCCAATAATTCTTTTTCGGTAAGCATAAATTAAACGCCTTGAAACATCTTGAAACAAGATTATACTAAAAAATATATAATGTCAAGAAAAATTTAGAACGCTTATACTCCATGTATCACCAAAAATAACTACAAAATTCTTTTTCCCCTCAATAGACTTAAAAAACAAAAAATATTGTAAAATCAATTAACGCAAGGAAGGGGTTATGTCTACAATTAACAAAAAGCTTTCGGCTAAAAGAGTAAAAGGATTAGCTCAGAAAAAGAAACAAAAGGATATACTCGCGCTTTTCGGAAGGATAGAGATGATTCCTTCTTACGATTACAAGCGTGAAAGAAGGGATAGATGAAGGCTATAATCCTCCCCTCCTCATCGCACTCAGAAACACCTCATTTCTTGCAGTAATGATGAATAGGATAAAGAGAAATGCGGAAAGGAATGCCGTGATAGAGCCGTAATAAAAAGTTGCATGTGAGCCGTATTTATCCCACAGCCATCCGCCGATTATGCTTGCAGGAAGAACGGCAAGACCTATTGACATATTGAAGATTCCGTAGCCTGTTGCCTTGAACTTGTCAGGGATTATTGTTCCGAGGTATGCCTTCTGGATTCCTTCCGTAAGACCCATGAATACACCGTAGAGAAGAAAGAGCCACCATATATGTTTCTGTTCTGATGCTGAAGCAAATCCCCAGTAGATAAACCCAAAAAGTATGAACCCCGCAAGGATTATCCTTTTTCTTCCAATCCTGTCCGACAAGATTCCGGCAGGGATTGCGGTAAGGGCATAAACGAGGTTGAAGCAGAGGTAGATTATCGGTATCTGCGTTTCTTTAACGCCTGTATCCGCTGCCTTGAGAATAAGAAACACATCGCTTGAATTTCCTATTGCAAAGAGTGTTGCGATCGCTACAAATACCTTAAACCTCCAGTCAAACTTTTTCAAAGAGGGCGAGGCGCCCATGTTTCGTTGGTTAGAGTTAGTATCAGCGTCTTTGATGCTATGATACTCTGACCCTTTGACACTTTTGCGTTCTTTAATAAAAAAAGCAATTATCAAAACCGCGACCATTCCAGGTATCATAGAAAGCCAGAAGACAAGGCGGTAATTGCCTGTGAAAAGCAAAAGTAGGATGAATGCTATCGCAGGGCCAATAACTGCCCCAAGCGTATCCATCCCCCTGTGAAATCCAAAAGAGCGCCCGAGGTCTTTATGCGGAGTTGATTCAGCAATTATGGCATCTCTCGGAGCGCCCCTGATTCCCTTTCCGAACCTGTCAGTAAAACGAAATGCCAGGACGTGTCCCCATAGTGTTGAAAGCGCTATTATCGGCCTGCTCAATGTTGAGATGCCATAGCCAACAATAAGGAGGATTTTTCTCTTGCCGATTCTGTCAGAGAACCATCCTGAAAATACTTTCAGAAGACTTGCGGTGCTTTCTGCAATTCCTTCTATGAGGCCTATGACAGATTTATTTACGCCAAGAACAGAATTTAAAAATATTGGGACAAGGGGATAAATCATCTCTGAGCTCATGTCCATAAAAAAACTCACAAGCCCCGCGAAAAAGACATTTCGTTCTAAGCCAATGATTTTTTTATCAGGCATTGCTTTCAAAGTTCATGATAAATGTCAGCTCTCTTTCAGAAATTTCCCTCCAACAGCATTCATTGCCAGTGCTCCTATCGGCGCTGTAAAGAGTATGGACAAGACAGCGACAGCAAGTATTACTTCCCCTCCCTTAACACCAACAGAAAGGGGAACTGCGCCTATCGCAGCCTGAACAGTTGCCTTTGGAATGTATGATACTATGCAGAAGAGTTTTTCCCTCAGGATAAAATCAGTCTTGATGAGAGAGACATAAACCCCGATGCTCCGTGCAGCCAATCCGATAAGTATTATTGCAATGCCTGAAAGCCCCGCATCACCTGCAACATGGATGTTGACCCGTGCTCCGACAAGCACAAAAAGGATAATCTCTGCAAAGACCCAAATCTTTCCGAGCTTCTGCGACACCTTGTGCGCAATGGGTTCTGATTTTTCAAGCAGGATGAATCCTATTGTCATCACCCCTGAGAGCGCAGAAACAGGGATAAACGGCTTTAAGAATTTTTCAAGCCAGGTAAGAAGAATGGCGGTACCGATAACTATCATGCCTTTCTTGGTTGCCCTTGGCTGATACTTACTGAATACCCAATAAAGCACGAAACCTGCTGCCGCTCCGAGGGCAATGCCTGCCGCGAGAGATATGGGAATCTCCAGAAGTTTAAGGAAAATATTCCCGCCTTTCCCTTCAAATAAGCTGATTAGTGCAGAGAAAACAACTATTGCAAACACATTATCAAGAGATGAAGATGCAAGAAGCAAAGTTGGTATCCCCTTCTTTGTCCCCTTATTATCTTCAATAAATTTCAGCATTGCGGGCACAACAACCGCAGGCGACACAGCAGCAATAATAAAACCGAGCAGGGCAGATTCAAGAATACTCATCTTAAAAAAGAATGCAGTTACAAGTGTAATCACCGCTCCTTCAAAAACAGCTGGAAGAAACCCCATAAGAATGGCAGTCTTGCCTACTCTGTTAAGAGTATCTCTTTTTGTAGCCAGCCCTGCCCTTAAAAGAATAACTATCAGCGCTATCATCCTGAAGTCAGATGATACTTTCATCAAAACAGGGTCTATAAGATTAAAGACATAAGGCCCCAGTAATATTCCCGCAAACAGCATACCGATAAGACCCGGAAGCCGCAGCTTTCTGAACAGATAATCAGAAAACAGCCCTAGAAGGATTATCCATGCAAGGCTTACTGTCACTCAGCACCTCCATAAACAAAAAAACTCCTGCCCTCACAGTCTGAGAGTAGGAGTCATCAGTCCCGATAAGATCGGGGCGGTTAATGGCGAACTCCATCGCCGATATTAAAATAGCAGAACCCAACAGGCAATGTCAAAAAACCTTTGTCCGCTTATAGAAGAAAGGCTTAAGGGTTTTGAGAACCGTGACTGACATAACAGGCTTTAAAAGCCACGATAAGACCGAACCGCTTCCGAGACAGCGTTTGCAATACGGATGAACAAGCTGAAATTTTTTAAAACCTCTCACAATCTCGCCAAGTTCCTTAGATGAAAGAACTTCCTTAAGAGATGAATTATTGAGATTGCCGACCTTTGTGCGTCCATTAAAATCCACGCAGCACAGTGCAACATCGCCGTTATGTAAAATGCTGAAATGGTCTCTCATTCCGAAACAATACCC
>CAZHHV010000097.1:0-320 GCA_964532335.1 uncultured Nitrospiraceae bacterium | reverse complement strand
ATCAGGATAAATCTCCACGACATTCCATTTATATGAAACAAGGGATTTTATGCGCCTTATTGCTTTCTCTCTCTTTTCTGCTTCAACGCCGAGAATGTTGTATATGCGGTCAGCCCAGTAACTGAATGTATCCCGCAATTCTTCTGTTGATGACATGACTCTTACGGTCCCGGCTTTCTTCTCTATGTTTTTCTGTGGGAACCTTGTATTCAGAAACCTGAACTTAAAGACTGTGCCCCTTCTCTTTGCCGTATAGGAAGAGAAAAAATTAAGAATGCCGCTGAGATAAGAAGCAAACGTAAGCGCATTAGCCTTTCTGA
>CAZHHV010000096.1:0-7759 GCA_964532335.1 uncultured Nitrospiraceae bacterium | reverse complement strand
CCCTTTGCCTTTATCCCGTAACCGTGAGAAAAGTAGCCATCTGTCGCCTGTGCAAGGCTGCCCATGCATAGACTTAAAACTAAAACCAAACATAAACACAATATTCTCTTCATCGTTTCCCCCTTATTTGCTTTTTACGGCTAAAATTTGCCAAATGTCACTGCCTGAATATGTCTGTACTTCTCACCTCCTTTTATTTCAGATTTATTTTTACCATCTCAATAATTTCTTTTTCTATCTGTCCGGGCATTCCCATATTCTTCATGAAGGCCCATTTGCCGGCATCTTCAAAATAAACCTTCATTCTGTACATTCCGTCTAATGTGACAACCTTTATTCTGTTATCATCTTTGTATACGATTACCTCTATTGGAAAGGCGGTGTTGTGGTCTATGCCCGGGAATTTATAAGAATCAGACGCCCTTTTTTCACCGGCAATCCTGAATGCTTTTCCCTCCATTTTTGCCTCTGTAAGCCCAAAAATCATTGCATTGTGTGCCGAAAGGTCGTAGGTGTAGATTAATTTCCAGTTTTTCTCGTTTCCGAGTATTCCTTTCCTAACATTTTCAGAAACCTTTTTAAATGTTGCTTCTGAGTTGTCCTGTACTGCATAAATCTCCACTATCTTATCGAGGAAGTCGCCGCCTCCCATTCCTCCGACTCTCCCGCTATTTCTGATTTCTCCAATCTGTTTTTTTACAGCACTGCCCGGCACAGCCCTTGCGACGGCATCCGTAATAGAATTAATTGTGGATAAAGAAAGTTCATCCAGTTTTGTTTCGTGTATTATGGTTTTGTTAATGGATGCAGGGTTAACAACTGCAATGTTAATGCCTGTTTCGTCTTCATATATCCCCGCTCTCAGCGGCAGTGCAAATGCAGCTTTTGCGCCGTTTGCTATGATAGATTTTGCATAAGCGGACGAACTGAAGACTATAACCCTTGAACGGAACTTGCAGCCCTCCGGAACTCCTGTATAATAGGCTGCAAGGATCTCCCATCCGGCTTTTTTTAGTGCAGCCTCAACCTTACTGCTTACTTCATCAAAACTTCCCCCTGCCTTTTCAATTACTTTTACATAGACGCCGTAATCGGCGGCAAAACTCGAAGTTGTCAGCAGAAAAAGTGTCAGGCAGACAAAAAGAAAGATTTTGAGCCTCATACTCACCTCCCCAGACTACTTTATTTTTTTAATTAAAAAAGAGAAGATGTTGTCTTTCTCCTCGGCGCTGAGCAGTTCATTCCCTGTTCTCTTGAGCATCGCCGGAATATCTGCCTTTGAGCCTTTATCTGTTACCTCAACTAAAAGAACCTGCCCGCTTTCCAGAGAATCCAGCGCTTTTTTTATCTTCACTACGGGCATCGGGCAGCTTAATCCCTTACAGTCCAGAAAGACGTTAGCCTCTGATTTGTCCATATTCCCCACCTCCATCTATCACAATCATTCAAATAAACAGGTTTATATTCGCATCAAGGGCAAAATCCAAAAACTCCGCTGCCCCTGCTATCTCAACTCCTTCAATAAGGTCTTCCTTTTCAACCCCTGTCATTTCGAGTGTAGGAGCACACGCAATCATCTTCACTCCTGCCTCTAAGCAGACCTGCAAGAGTTCTGGTATAGTCGGCCAATTAATTTTTTTGATCATCCCCTTCATCATCATTGTTGCCATCGACGTCATCCCCGGCAAAACACCAAGAATGTTCGGGAATGGGATGGGAGAGGGCATTGCAGGGTTTGCGATTGGAGCGACCTTGAGTGAACGGTATTTGTTTTTGTTCACTATATCCACACCGTACAATGTGAAGAATATCCCTACTTCCACATCCATCGCCGCTGCTGTTGAGGCAAGTATCAAAGGCGGGTATGCCATATCCAGTGTCCCTTTTGATGCAATAATTGCCATTCTCTTTTTCTTGTCTTCCATATCACCTCCAAAAGATTTTGAATCTTTAAAAGCAAAATACATGCCTCGTATTTTAGGCCTGATGCAAGAGAATGTGTTGTCCAAAAATGCTTTAAATTCAACAACTTCGCTGCATCACAAAATTATTGGCTTGACAGCCACGTTAATTTTATTGTTTAATTTTGTTAAACAAACGTTAAGGGAGCTTTAATGCTTAACAGGATGGAAGGCTTTTTCAAAGATACTAATTTCTTAATGAGTGTGCTCGAAACCATGACAGATGGATTTATGGTAGTGGATAAAGAAACGAACATTTTATTTTTCAACCATGCTGCTGAAGAGATGACAGGCTATCAAAGAGATGAAGTTATAGGCAAACCGTGTGCAGTATTGGATACAGATATCTGTGTGGGTCAAAAATGCAACCTTTTTGAAAAAGGCCGCGCTGTCAATAAGCGGTGCAATATAAAGGCAAAGAATGGAAAAACAGTTTATCTACTCAAGAATGCTGTTGTTTTAAAGGATGACAGCGGAGAAGCTATATGTGCCATAGAGGTGATAACAGATATATCTTCTTTGTACTTCAAAGAACTGGAGATAGAGGCGCTTAGAAACGGACTTCAGAATGAATATGGTTTTATGGGGTTAATAGGCACAAGTCAGGTAATGCAAAAACTTCATGAACAGATACAAAATACATCTATGAGCGAAGCCCCTGTTGTAATATGCGGTGAAAGCGGAACTGGCAAAGAACTTGTTGCCCATGCAATACACAAATTAAGCAGGAGACAAAAAGGGCCTTTCATAAAAGTCAACTGCGCTGCCTTAAATGAATCTTTGCTTGAAAGTGAGCTTTTCGGTCATGTAAAGGGAGCCTTCACCGGAGCTATAAAGGATAGAGAGGGGAGGTTTGAGTCCGCAAAAAATGGCAGTATTCTCCTGGATGAGATTGGTGATATGTCACAATCCATGCAGGCTAAACTTTTGAGAGTACTTCAAGAAGGTGAAATAGATCGCGTGGGAGACCATAGACCTGTTCATGTAAATGTAAGACTAATCAGCGCCACAAACAAAGACCTGTGCAATCTTGTAGACTCAGGACAACTTAGAGAAGACTTTTTCTATAGAGTAAATGTTATCCCGATCTATACCCCTCCTTTAAGGGAAAGGGAAGAAGACCTTCCCCTCTTAATATCTCATTTCCTAAAACAAATAAATCTCATTAATCAGAGAAACATACAGGGAATTACACCGGAGGCATTAGGCGCAATGAAGGCATATCGCTGGCCCGGTAATGTTCGGCAGTTGATAAGCGCCCTTGAATATGCGGCAATAACCTGTAAGAGCGGGATGATAGGCATTTCTAACCTTCCAGAGTATATCTTGCAGACGGAAGAGGAATCAGACTCTCAGGGGAAAAATTATAAAAATCGCGATTACATTATTTCCGTCTTATCAAAACATAACTGGAATAAAACCATTACTGCAAAGCATCTCGGTATAAGCAGGGTTACGCTCTGGAAAATGATTAAAGAATTAAATATTGAGGCTGTAAAATGAATTATAGATTGAAAGCCTGAATAAGAACCACCTCAGCCATGAGTTTTTCTTCTATTTTTCTGAACCCTGTTTTTGAAAGCCAGCTTTTCATCTCGTCCGTAGAATAGCTTCTTCCACCATCTGTATTGACAAGCATGTTAACGGAGAAGAGCGCTCCCTGCGGAGGATGCGCCCTGTCTTTCAGGAGACTGAATTCCTGAATGACTATCCTCCCGCGTTTGTCTTTTTCTGAGAGTGCATGCAATATCTGACTTGCAAAGATGAGGTCGTAACCCCTGCCTATGTTGTCATGAAGAAAGTCGCCCTCTATAAAGTTGATGTTATTAACCCCACCTATCCTCCCCTTATCTAAGGGGAGGAACAAGGAGGGGTTACTTATAACCCTCTTGGCAATCTTTACGGTCTCAGGCCTGTCAAAGAGCGTGACGTCAACTCCTTTTTTAGCCATCTCAATGGAATAAGTCCCAGGCCCTCCGCCGAGGTCAAGCGCTGTTTTTACTCCCCCTGCTCCGATTGCCTTAATAACGGATTTGGCTTTTAATGATGCAATATTATGCATGCCCATGATAAACGCCTCATGGTCGTGAGCCTTTCTGATTGGTTTCCCTGTCTTTATAATTTCATCCAGTTCTGACCAGTTCTGCCAGAGCGAATCAGCATGTCTCAAAATATCACCATGATAATAAGCGCTGCCGCTGACAAGAAACTTTGCTGAAATCGGAGCGTTTGAATATTTGCCCCTGTTCTTTTTCAGGAGCCCTATTCCTGTAATGGCATCAAGCAGAATCTCGGTAGCCCTCAAATTTGTCTTTAGTTTTTTTGCGATAGCATTCGCTGATTGAGGGTTAATAAGACAATCAAAAATCCTGTAGTTGTTTGCAGTCAGCAGCACCCTTGAAGCCCAGAACCCTCCCCAGAGTTTTCTTAATTCTCCCACTTCTTCAAGCACGGACATGATTCCTCCTATTGGTTATTTATCTGTATCATCATTGACTGGTTCAAGTAAATTTAAATTCCTTGGCGTATGGTCTATCTGTTCAATTATTGGGATTTCATCTGCGCCTGTAACACCTAATTCTTTGAATTTTCTGACAGAAGGCAGAACCCTTGATTCCATGGAGCCCACAGCCTTGTTGTATGCTCCAATAGCCTTATCAAGACTGGAGCCGACATTTTCTAAATGCTGTACCAGAGTATTCATTCTTTCATATAGTTGACGTCCGAGTTCGCTTATTGCCTGGGCATTTTTTGTGACCTGCTCCTGACGCCATCCATAGGCAATGGCCCTCAGCAATGCGATAAATGTCGTTGGGGTGGCAATGATTACACGCTTCTCAATGCCGTCCTCAATAATGGTATTGTCCATCTCAATCGCTGAGCTTAAGAATGATTCTCCGGGAATAAAGAGCACTACAAACTCAGGAGACTTATTAAACTGGCTCCAGTATTCTTTCGAGGCAAGCTTATTCATATGAGCCCTTACCTGCTGGGCATGTTTTTCCATCTTTGTTTTTCTTTCCTCTTCTGTCTGTGCGGAGGCAGCGTCAAGACATGCCTCTAATGACACCTTTGAATCAACGACTATTTCCCTGTCCATAGGCAGATGCACGATCATGTCAGGCCTTATTTTCCCTTTTTCTGTATCTACTGACTGCTGTTCAGTAAAATCACAGTGCATGGACATCCCCGAAAGTTCCGCAACCCTTCTCAGCTGCATCTCACCCCACCTGCCTCTGACTTGAGGTTTTCTTAAGGCAGACACAAGATTGCTCGTTTCTTTCTGAAGCGTTTCGTGAGTTGATGCCAGAGTCCTTAATTGCTCTTCAAGGCTGCCGTATGCTTTATGCCTGCCGTCTTCCATTACCTTTATCTGTTCTTCATATCTCTTAAGCGTGTCTGATAACCGTTTAATCATCCCGTCCATTGCAGTCTGGTGTTCTCCGAGTTTGCCTTTTGTCTCTTCAACAATTTTACCGAGGCGTTCTGATGCAAGCGTAAGAAAACTCTCATTGCTGCTTTCCAACGCTGCCTTAGAAAGGGCATTGAATGTGTCTGACATTTCTTTCTTCATAGTCTCAAGCAGGATCTTCTGTTCCTCAAGATTTTTCTGTGATTCTTCTAATCTTGTAAGCGCTTCAACCCTTGACTTCTTCTCATCATCAAGTTCTTTCCTGAGCAAACCTATCTCAGTTTCTCTTTGCTGAATCTGTTTGCCTCTTTCCTCAACAATCGCTTCAGCACCCTTTAGCCTTCCTTGAAGGCGGGAAGACGCAAAAAGCCATGCTATGACTCCGCCTATCACAGTCCCCAAAATAATAAATAATATGTTTGTCATAAGATTACCTCAACCTGATTTTATAACTCATCCTTTCACTTTATCTCTTGCCCGATTCTTCCCCATCTCACAAATTCAAATGCACTTTTAATGCCTCGTTTATGTTTTCATGGATGCTGTAGTCTGCGATTAGTCCAGTCGTGTCTTTGAGTCTTTGTTTTGAGATCGTCCTTATCTGATGTGCCAGGACAACTGAATCGTGAGAAAGCCCGGCAGTGCCTTTTTTTAATAAAACTTCATTCGGATAAATTTTTCTTCCTTCCTTTAATGAGGTCAACGGCAGGACGGTTACAACAGGCATAACTATATTGAAATCTTCATCGCTTATGACTAAGACAGGTCTTGTCCCTCTCTGCTCCGAACCGGTAACAGGATTCAGATCCGCTGAAAAGATTCTCCACTTATAATTCATTTATTGCCCTCGTCAAAATCTGCATATTCAAAATCTTTTTCAACCTCTTTTATATCAGAAAGGAAAAGCGGATCTTTGCTTGCCCGAATAATAGCTTGTCTTATGTTGTCTTTCTTTATCCTTTCAATTTCGTCTTTTATTGCAGACTCAACAAAGGCATTCATTGATTTAAAAACACCTTTTTCAACAATTTCTTTAGCCTGTGCTATTACTGTTTCATCCAGAACAAATGTTGCTTTTTTGCCCATCGCTAACTCCTTATGCCAGTTTTTTATAATGTAGCATTTGCAAGCTAATATTGCCAGCAATTAATGCTGGTAAAAATGCAGGCATATCAAACCGCTTAGAAATCACTTTTATCTTAACCAAGTGGATTGTAAGGATAAATTCATGTTTCCTCCTCCACAATATCCGTCCTTACCAGTGTGAGTATGGCAGAATGGGGCACGATAAGGTATTTTTTGTCTTCAAACTCTATCTCTATTGCGGCGTCTTTAAGGAAGATTGCATAATCGCCTTCTGCCGCCTGCAAAGGCATGTATTTTAATTCCTGCCTCTTTTTTGCAGACCACGGCTCTTCAAGAATTACATTCGGGTCATGGACAGGATAGCCCGGGCCAGTTTTTATAACATACCCTCCCTGTACTTTGTCTTTTTCTTTCACCGTGGGCGGAAGATAAAGTCCTGTGCTGGTTCTGTCTCCTTTCTCATCAGGCTCTATCAAAACCCTGTCGCCTACAACTATAAGATTCTTTTTGGCTTTCATAACAGATATTTTAGAATATTTTTGTGACAATTAGCTCTTCTCCTGAAACTGAAAAATTCATTTGCAGTCATTTCCTTCAGGTTCTACATGTACGACGATGTCAATAACAGCAGGGAAATTGCCCTTAATCTTTTCTTCAACTGCGTCGGCAATCTCATGAGCCTTTTCAATCGGCATCTTAGGATCAACAAGGATATGCAGGTCCAGATAGATTGAGTGCTCTGTCCCCCTGGTTCTTATATCATGACACCCTTTTACGCCCCCAACACTTTTTATCACACCCTCAAGAGCCGTTGTATCAATGCAGATTGTGTCGACGAGGACATCAGAGGCTTTTTTAAGGATTTCATATCCGATTCTTGCTATAAGAAATGCTATGACAAGCCCTGCAATTGTATCTGCGATACGATACCCTGACTTGGTGATTATAAGGCTTACAATTACACCGATAGAGGCCAATATATCGCTCTTTGTGTGCATAGCATCAGCAACAAGAAAATCACTTTTAAGCTCTACGCCCCTTTTTCTTTCATAGATAGTAACGAATATATTTACAGCCATTGTTATCAGCATTACGGCAAAGCTTATTGAGGTAACTTGAGTATCATGATATTCAACAATCGAATGATAAACCTGTTTGAGAATTTGCAAACAGGTAGCAAATATCATCACGCCTATGATTATAGTAAACAGGGTCTCGTATTTTCTATGACCGTAAGGGTGGTTTTCATCAGGCGGATGATATGCTATCCAGATACCGATTAATCCGACAATATTTGATA
>CAZHHV010000095.1:6607-7849 GCA_964532335.1 uncultured Nitrospiraceae bacterium | reverse complement strand
GACATTACTCTTCTGTTTTTTCTGCAAGGAAGGTTGTAAGGGATTTTCTTCTTGAGATCCAGAGAAATGCCTCTCTTAATGCCGACCTTGTTGCAGAAGGAAGGGATATGACAACAGTTGTGTTTCCTGACGCATGGAAAAAATTTTATCTTGATGCATCTGTTGAAGAACGGGCAAAAAGGCGCTATCTACAACTGAAAGAAAAGGGGATCGACATAACCGAATCAGATGCAAAGAAGGACGTTGTGGAAAGAGACGTGAGGGATTCAGGCAGGGACATTGCCCCGCTCAAGAAAGCTGATGATGCTGTCCTCATAGATTCCTCAAGGATGACAATAAACAAAGTCTTAGAAAATATCATGAAAGTCGTAAGGGCCGGCCATTGACCTTAGCTTACAGGTTTACTGCAACTCTGTGCTTCGTACTTTTTAAGATCTTTTTCAGGTTTAAGATTATAGGCATCAAAAAAGTCCCTGAAAAAGGCGGCGTTATTGTCGTGTCAAACCACGTCAGTCATTTAGACCCTCTGGTAATAGGCGCTGCAATAAGGCACAGGCAGTCAACTTTCATGGCAAAAAGCGGGCTTTTTAAGATACCGCTCATTGGCGCCTTTGTAAAAACATTCTCATTTCCTGTTGACAGAGATACTCCGCAGCCATCTACGATAAAAGAAGCGGTGAGGAGGTTAAAGAAAGGTGAGCTGATAGTTATGTTTCCTGAAGGCGGCAGGAGCAAAGACGGCAGTCTTCTTGATGCAAAGAGAGGAACGGGATTAATAGCAGCGCTGTCAGGGGCAAAAGTTATCCCTGCTTATATTGACGGCACAAACACAGTTCTGCCTGCCGGCGCTAAGTTTATAAGGCTTTCAAGTATTAGAATTATATTCGGCGACTCCATAGAAACAAAAAACAGAGAATCAGGCAAGGATTTTCAGGAGAGAATTGGTAATGATATAATGGAAGCAGTAAGAAATTTAAAATTAAAAGTGAAGAGTTAAAAGTTATGAAAATAATAGCAGCTAAGACAGCCGGATTCTGTTTTGGAGTTAAGAGAGCCGTTGACATGGCTTTTAAGGCTGCAAAGAAAAAACAGAAAGGCATTTTCACTTTAGGTCCTATAATACATAATCCCCAGGTCATAGAAAAACTCAAACAAGAAGGGATTCTGCCGGTTGAGGACATAAACACTCCGGGGATAAAAGATATTATAATCCGGACGCACGGTATTCCTTTACAGATTATG
>CAZHHV010000095.1:0-6597 GCA_964532335.1 uncultured Nitrospiraceae bacterium | reverse complement strand
GGATTTCCGATGCAGGATTCAACATAATTGACGCAACCTGCCCTTTTGTGAAAAAAGCCCAGCATTATGCTAAACTGCTCAGAGAAGAAGGGTATCAGGTAATAATACTCGGAGACAGGGAACACCCGGAGGTGCAGGGCCTGATGAGCTATGCAGGAGATGATGCAATAGTTGTTGACAGTGAAAGCGCGCTTCCGAAAATAAAGCATAATGTCGGGATTGTGGTGCAGACTACGCAGCCGGTTGAAGCGCTTAAAAAACTATTCTCAAGGGTCATAGAGCAGGCAAAGAATGTGAAGGTATATAATACAATATGCAGTTCCACGGCGCTGCGGTTAAAAGAAACAGAGGCTATGGCTAAAAAGGTGGATATTATGCTTGTTGTAGGAGGGAAAAACAGCGCAAACACGACCCAGCTTGCGAAATTGTGCAGGTCGCTTTCTGTTCCGACTTATCATATAGAGACAGCCGCCGAAATAATTCCTGAGTGGATGAACAACGTAAAAAGCGTGGGCATAACAGCAGGGGCATCAACACCTGACTGGATAATTGAGGATATTATAAAGAAAGTAAAGGTCTACGACTCGTAGAGAAATAGGAGGATAAAAGGGTGATGGAAATTAAAAACAATGAGATGGAAAGACTTTATGCTGAGACTTTTCACCGCATTGAAGAAGGCTCAATATTAAAAGGAAAGGTTATAGCCATAAAACAGGAAGGAGTCATAATTGACATAGGATATAAAGTCGACGGCTTTGTTCCGGCTGAAGAGTTTTCTCCTGAGGAGTTTTCAAACTTGCATGCGGGAACTACTATTGAAGTGTACGTAGACACCATGAAGTATTCCAATGGCATGGTTAATCTGTCAAGGAAAGCGGCAAACCGGATAAAGGCCTGGGATATTATTGAATCTGCGATGGGAAAAGGCGCCGCTCTTGAAGGCGTAATCTCAGGAAAAACAAAAGGCGGGCTTTCAGTAGATATACTTGGGGTCACTGCTTTCCTGCCGGGATCTCAGATAGATGTAAAGGTAGTCAGGGACATGGACAGCCTTATCAGCAAGAGGATGCTTTTTAAGGTGCTGAAACTGAATAACAAGCGCTCAAACGTCATAGTCTCACACCGGGCTGTCATGGAAGAAGAAAGACAGAAGAAAAAGACAGAGACTCTTGAAAAGCTAAAGGAGGGAGTTCTCCTTACGGGCGCTGTAAAAAATATCACAGACTACGGAGTTTTCATTGATCTCGGCGGGCTCGACGGCCTCCTTCACATATCGGACATATCATGGGGACGGATAACCCATCCTTCGGAATTTTTTGCGGTAGGCGACGAGATTGAAGTCATTGTGCTCAAGTTCGATGAAGAACAAAAAAGAGTTACCCTCGGTTACAAGCAGAAAAAACCCGACCCTTGGAGCGCCATAGACGAAAAATACCCTGCAGGCCAAAAAATAAAGGGGAATGTTGTGAACATAACGGAATACGGTGTATTTATAGAGCTTGAAAAGGGGCTTGAAGGGCTGGTCCACATATCAGAGATTGACTGGCTGCCGAAACCCAAACATCCGTCAAAATACCTTTCCATAGGAGAAACAGTAGAGGCAGTTATTCTGAAGGCTGATAAAAATGAGCGCCGCCTTTCATTAAGCATAAAGCAGCTTAAACCAAGCCCGTGGGAGCTTATTTCACAGCGGTACAGCGCCGGCCAGCAGATAACAGGCAAGGTAAAAAGCATTACTGATTTCGGGGTGTTTGTCGGGCTTCCGGAAGGCGTGGACGGGCTTATACACATATCTGATATCTCATGGACCAAGCATATCAAACATCCGTCAGAAGTCATCAGAAAAGGACAGAAAATAGATACTGTTGTCCTGAGCATAGAGCCAGAGAAGGAGAGAATATCATTAGGCGTAAAACAACTCACATCTGACCCTTGGCTAACCGATATACCGGCGAGATTCAAACTCGGAGATGAAGTAAAAAGCAAGGTGCTAAGACTGACCGACTTTGGGATATTCGTGGAAATAGAAGATGAAGTTGAGGGGCTGATTTACACATCAGAGATAGTAAAAGCAGAAGAACCCCTGAAAGAGGGCGACATTGTGTGGACAAGGATAATAAAGATTGACCTTGAAGAGAGAAAAATAGGGCTCAGCATGAAGAATGTTAAAAAGGGGGCGGAATGAAAAAAGCCTGTCTCTTTATCACAGGGTTTCTGATACTGCTGATAGTAATAAGCGTGCTATTTGCCGTATTCCAGAAAAATGTCCCCCTCGGAGAAAAAGTTGCTGTTGTGCGTATTGAAGGCCCGATAATGGATTCAAAAACCACCACCGATGAAATAAAGGGCTACCTTAAAGACCCATCAATAAAAGCTCTTGTCTTGCGTGTGGACAGTCCCGGCGGGGCTGTTGCGCCGTCACAGGAAATATATGAAGAGGTTAAAAAAGCAAAGCTGAAAAAGAAGGTCATTGTATCAATGGGCTCTGTTGCGGCGTCAGGCGGCTATTACATCTCAGCGCCTGCTGACAGGATCATTGCAAATCCCGGAACATTAACAGGTTCTATCGGCGTGATAATGGAGATCCCCAACATAGAGGGGCTTATGAATAAAATCGGCGTAAAAACAGAGGTGATCAAGAGCGGCAGGCACAAGGATATTGCATCTGCGTTCAGAAAAATGGGAAAAGAGGAAAGGCTGATACTTCAGAGTGTGCTTGATGATGTGCACGAACAATTTATCAAGGCTGTATCCGACGGCAGAAAGATTCCCTTTGATGAGGTAAAAAAACTTGCTGACGGCAGGATATTCACCGGCAAACAGGCAATGGAAGCGCGGCTCGTTGATGAACTCGGCACCCTTGAAGACGCTATCGCCGCTGCGGGCAGACTTGCCGGCATAAAAGGAGAGCCGGAGGTAGTAACCAAAAAAGAGAGATTTTCCATAGTTGACATTCTCAGAGGCAAATTTCCCAAAGAACTCTCTGACATCTTCCCTACGGTAAAGATAAAATATCTGCTGGCGCCATAAAATGTGTAAACCACGTTAGAAATATTCAATTTCTAAACAGGGCAAAGCGCTAACTACAGGGCATAAACAAAATGGACATAATAACTTCCCACATAAACGCTGATTTTGATTCCCTTGCTTCAATGGTCGCTGCAAAGAAACTCTACCCTGAGGCAGAGATAGTCTTTGCAGGCTCTCAGGAAAAAAAACTCAGGGATTTCATAGAGGCCTTCGAGCCTATTGAGATCAAGCGCATTAAAGACATTGATATGTCAAAGGTTACCCGTCTGATTATTGTTGACACTAAGAATCCTCCGAGGATAGGGCAGTTTGCAGAACTGATTTCCAAACACGGGATAAGCATACACATATACGACCATCATCCATTTGCAAAAGGAGATATACGCGGCAGTCTTGAGATTATTGAGGAAGTCGGCGCTACAGCGACTATATTTTCAGAGATATTGAAAGACAAAAAGCTTCACCCCTCACCGATGGAGGCAACCATCCTGTGTCTCGGCATATATGAAGAGACAGGCTCGCTGCTCTTCCCATCCACGACAGAGCGGGACCTCCTTGCCGCCGCCTATCTTATCAAACGCGGCGCCAATTTGAACATAGTCTCAAGTTTTCTCAGATTGGAAATGAGCCGTGAAGAACTTGATATCCTTAATGAACTTGTCCAGTCAGCAAAAGAAATAGTCAGCAGCGGAATAAGGATAAAAATAGCAAAGGCTTCCAAAGAGAGTTATCTTGGTGACGCTGCACATCTCGCACACAGGATAATGGATATGGAAGACATTGATGCATTATTCGTACTCCTCAGGATGGAAGGGAAAATACTTATAGTGGCAAGAAGCCGTGCGCCTGAACTCAACGTCGCAGACGTAATGAGAGAATTCAACGGCGGAGGCCATTCTACAGCAGCCGCGGCTACTGTAAAAGAGGAATCTCTTGAGATAGTTGAAGAGAGGCTGACGAGAATTATACTTAACAATGTAAAGCCGGGCAAGGTTGCATCGGATATTATGACAAGCCCTGTGGTAAGCATAAACTGGGACAGCACCATAAAGGAAATAGAAACAATAATGACCAAATACGGCGTGAACGTTCTCCCTGTTATAAAGGACGCAAAGTATACAGGCTTGATATCAAGGGAAATTGTTGAAAAAGCGCTTTTTCACGGATTTGGCAAAAGCAAAGCCATAGATTTCTGCACAACTGATGCGGCAACCGTCAGCCCTGACACATCTATCAGGGAAATAGAACAGATGATGATAGAACACAACCAGAGATTCATGGCAGTAATAGAGAAAGGCAATATCGCCGGCGCAATAACAAGAACTGACCTTTTAAGAACCATCTACGAGGAATTTTTAAAACGGCGCAGGCTTGATAAATCAGATGCAAGAGAGACGCCATCTATAGGGAGAAACATAGCCGTACTTCTCAAAGAAAAATTTCCGGCTGAAATATACGCCATCCTCAAACTTGCAGGAGAGATTGCGGATCAGCTCGGGATTAACGCATATCTTGTCGGCGGTTCGGTGAGAGATCTGCTCCGGGGCGAAGAAAATCTTGACATTGACATTGTTGTTGAGGGAGACGGAATTTCCTTTGCAAAATCATTCGGCAGGAAACTGAATGCAAAAGTAAGGACACACGAGAGATTCGGCACAGCAAAAATAATCACAGACAACCTGAAACTTGATGTGGCAACTGCAAGGACAGAGTATTACGAATCCCCGGCATCCCTTCCTAAAGTGGAAACTTCCTCAATAAAAAAAGACCTTTACAGGAGGGATTTCACAATCAACACCCTTGCCGTGAAACTTAATCTAAAGGATTTCGGACTGCTGATAGACTTTTTTGGCGGACAGCGTGACCTGAGAGAGAAAATCATAAGGGTTATACACAATCTGAGTTTCATCGAGGATCCCACAAGGGCCTTCAGGGCAATAAGATTTTCAGAAAGATTCGGCTTTAAGCTCAGCAAACATACGGAAACCCTTATAAAGTCAACTCTCAAATTGGATCTCTTCAGCAGGCTTTCCGGAGCAAGGCTCTATGAGGAACTTCTGCTTGCATTCAACGAAACAGAACCTGTCAAGACTCTTAAAACACTTTCTGAATTCGGGCTGTTAAAAGTGATACATTCGGGCCTCTTATTCAATAATGAGCTCGAGTCAGCATTACAGTCTATGTTTGAGACTCTCGCATGGTTCAATCTGCTTTTCCTTGAGGAAAGTCCTGACAGAGGAGCGCTGTACCTTATGGCTCTGCTGTCCACTCTCAAAGAGGAAGAAAGGAACACCGCAGTCGAAAGGCTGTCACCGCCCCCCAGGGTAAGAGAGATGATAACAAAAGGCATAACACAGTCAAAGGATATACTGAATAAACTTCCCTTAAATGATCCCGCCAGCCTGTATCATCTTCTGAATGGCGTTAACCTTGAAATCCTTCTGTTCTCAATGGCTCAGAGCAAAAGCAAACAGAAACAGAAAGCAATATCTCAATACCTGATTGAATTAAGAAAAATAACTCCGCTTCTGAAGGGTAAAGACCTGCAAAAGATAGGCTTCAAGCCGGGCCCCCTTTACTCTAAACTTTTTTCAGAACTGCTTGACGAAAAACTAAGCGGCAGACTGAAAACCAAAGAAGATGAAGAAAGGTTTGTCACAGAAAAATATCTTAAAAAGGGCATGGACAAGTAGATAATGAAAATATGCGCTCTGTGCAAAAAGGCAATTGAGATTGACAGATTTTTCTCAAGAAAGGCTTCATGCCCCGGATGCGGAGGAGACCTGCATATATGCCTGAACTGTAAATTCCACTCGGAAACTTCCCATAATAAATGCCTTGAACCGAAGGCGGAATTCCAGAGAATGCGGGATAAGGCGAATTTCTGTGACTACTTTATTTTCATCGAAGATTCGCCGAGGCGAAAAGAAAACTCAAGCGGCAATTCAACAGATAAAGACAGGGGAGATGCAAGAAAAAGATTTGATGATCTGTTTAAAAAGTAATGCCCCGTCAGAAACCATCGTGTTCTAACGGGGCAAATAGTAAATTATTTTACTGCATCTTTAAGCGCTTTGCCTGATATAAATTTCGGCGCTCTTGCGGCCGGAATATTGATAACCTGCCCTGTTTTAGGATTGCGCCCTTTTCTGGCTTTACGCTTCACGGTTGAGAATGCTCCGAAGCCGACAAGCGTAACCTTCTGCCCTTTTTTTAATGATAACTTTATTGCATTTAAAGTTGAATCAAGCGCCTTTGAAGCATCTGTCTTGCTCAGCCCCGCACCCGAAGCTATCTTGTCAATAAGCTCCGCCTTTGTCATTAGCTTCCCCCCTTTCTTTTAACTGGCTATGGTCATCTGATGATTAATAACTGAATGCAGTAACACTATCAAGAAGAATATATTTTGTCAAGCTGAAAAATGCAGTTATTTTCTTTTAGCAGGCATGTGTGCTGAAAAAACACACCTTACGTAAGAAGGCTGTGGCTGGATTGCCGATGGCTCGTAGAGGGGCAAGATTCACGGGTCTGTCAGAATAGGGGCTGAAGTCGCAACGAAGTGGAGCG
>CAZHHV010000094.1:0-7979 GCA_964532335.1 uncultured Nitrospiraceae bacterium | reverse complement strand
TACTCCGGTAACATTTATTGTGAGTCAATTCGTCGCGGTTTTTCTTATTGACAAACCGGCGTATAACTTGGTATAAAATTTAACTCTGGCAGAATTCTTCTAAAAAACATAACGATGGGAGGGAGCGTATGAAGTTAGCTGTATTTGTCAGTGATTTTAAATTGGCAAGTGATACACTGGACAGATTAAAGGCCGATAAACTTGGCATTATATTTGTGGCAAACGGTGTTTATCACGCAACTACAAAAGAAAACGGGAAAGCGTCAGCTCTGCTGGATAAGGCGCCGAATTTGTATGCACTGTCCGAAGATATCCAGACAAGGGGAATGAACGATGCAGATGTTGATAAGCGGGTAAAGGTTGTAAATTACGGTGACGTGGTGGATCTTATTTTTAACGAATACGATAAAACAGCGTGGCTTTAGGAGGTATAACATGGCAACTTTAACCATAGGATGTTTTCCCGGAGTTGTGGGCAATATGAGTTATGACTTTGTCGTAAAACTTGCAGATGCAGCAGTTAATAAAGGGCATAAAGTGAATATCTGGTTTTCAGGCAATGCTACCGGGTCTGTCAAGGCTCACCAGAAACACTTAAAAGACTATCCAACAGGCGAGAAACATTTAAAGGCGCTTATTGAAAAGGGTGTGGAAATATGCACATGCGAAGCATGCACCGTGGCAAGGGGCATTCAGAAAACTGAAAGCATAGAAAAGGTGCAGTGGAATGCCATGCACTGGTATCTTGCAAAGATACACGCCTCGGACAGAGTGCTTCAGATAGGAGGTGAATAAGATGGGTGATGTAAAACTTGCCTTTGTGGTGCAAAAACCTCAATATAAGGGTGAAACATCAAGGCTTGCGATAACACATGCAATATCTTATCAGACCGTTGAAATACTGCTTGAGGATGGTGATACAGTAACGCCGACGTTATGTTTTGTCGGTGAAGGCGTGCTTGGGCTTCAAAAGGGGCAGAAGGCAATGGATTTATACGGTGTAACAAGCACGGAGACCCATCTTAAAAATTGTCTCCTTGTTGACCTTGATGTGCTTGTCTGCAAGGAGGACCTTGCTAAATATGGCATTCTTGAGGATATGATGCCTGATGCCGAAGATATGGGCGCTGACAAGAAGATAAAGGTTGCGCCGTTTTCTGAGATACAAAAGGCGATGGAAGACGCAAAACACGTATTATTCTTTTAAAAAAACTTAGTGTCAGTTTTTAGTGTCAGTGTCAGTTTAAGGTTTTTTACTGACACTAATCACTCACACTGACACTTAAATAAAAAGGAGGCTTACAATGGGAGAATTAAGCAGCAAAACACCGGATCAGGTTCTTGACGTAATGGGCAGGGTATGCCCTTATCCCTTGGTGCTGGCAAAGAAGGCGGTGGAGAAGATGGCAAGCGGGCAGATATTGAAGATACTCTGTGATGCGCCTGCGTCAGCAGAAGATTCCCTTCCAAAATGGTGCGAAAAGCAGGGCCATAAGTTTGAGTCGGTAAAGGACGATACAAAAGGTTCCTGGGATATTTATATCCAGAAGGGTTAGGATTTTAGACGCGGAAAGGATGAGACAGTTATCTGTCTCATCCTTTTTTTATTTTCGTGACCTCGCAGTAATTCACTCCAAATAATGTCACATTCCTGCAGCTATTCTGTTGTCATGCTGGCTTGTCCAGTAACCCCCTTTCATCCCCCTTAAATTAAGGGGGAAAGAGGGGGTTAGGAAGGATTCCAGACAAGCTGGAATGACAAAGTCAATGTGGTTTTACTTGTGAGCTCCTTAGTAATAAAAATAAAATATTTGGAAGTCTAATCCAACAGTAGTATAATCTTTGTATGTACAAAAGAATTCTTACCGCAGTGAATGAACACCTTAACTCAGAGGTTACTGCAAGGTATGCGATAAATCTTGCGAAGGTCTGCGGCGCAAGGCTTTATCTCTGCTTTGTCGCTGAGAAAGAAATGACGGCCTCTGCAATTAACAGGGCAAAGGAGGCGGTGAAGCGGATATCTCTTGAAGCAGAAAAAATCGGCATAGAGATAGAGGCTATAACAGAGGCAGGAGACCCTGTAAGGAAGGTAGGCGAACTTGTAAGAGGCGAGGGGATAGATATTGTCTTTGCCTCAACAAGGAAGGAAGATATTGAGCGGAGGTTTTTTGCAGGCACTGTTGCAAGACGCCTTTCTCTCAGCATTCCCTGTTCAGTGGCTATTGTGAGGGTAGTGCACACAGGCAGGATACGGCCGAGAGAAATACTCGTTCCTCTCAAGGCTCGGATTGACCATGTTGAAGAAAGGGCATATTTTACGGCAAAGATCGCACAGGCATTCGGCTCAAAGGTTTTTATATTTCACTCTCCAGAAATAGTGTCAAAATTTTTTCATGGAGAAATTCATCTGACGCCGCTTGAATGGGAAGATAAACTCCCCAAAGGCATCGCCGATTTTATGGAGCATATGAAGAGATACAGGATTGCCCATGCGGGGAGGTCTGTTCCCGGAAGCATAGGCAGGATGATTACGATAGAGGCATTCTCTAAGAGGCATGACCTTATAATAATGGGAGCCAGCCAGAGGAGCAGGCTGAGTTCTATATTAAGAGGCAATCCTGTTGAGGAAGTGCTCAGAAATACTCCCTGTGATCTTATAATTCTAAGGCCAAGGCATGAGGTCTAAGCTGAAAATAATTGATAGCTACTAAGAGGGGCTATAAGTAAGGATACACTTCCTGTCATTCTCGCTTGGGTTTGTCATTCCGACTTGTTCGGAATCATTCTGAAAGATGCTGGACAAGCCAGCATGACAGACGGTGGAAGGATTGCGGACAAGCCGCAATGACAGAACTAAAATAGTTTATGAAAATTCATAATCTCACAAAAGAAGGAGTCTTGCTCACACTTGTTACGTCAGAGAACGGGCTTTCAGAAGAGGAGGCTAAAAGGCGGCTTTCCGAATTCGGCTTTAACGAGATAAAAGAGGCAAAGAAAAAATCTCTCTATATCAGATTCTTTAAACAGTTCACTCATTTTTTAGCGATACTCCTCTGGATAGCAGCCTTTATGTCATTTTTATCTGAATACCTCCATCCGGGTGAGGGCATGCTCACCCTCGGCATAGCGATAATAGCTGTCATATTCATTAATGCAGGGTTCACCTTTATTCAGGAATACCGCGCTGAGAAGGCGCTTGAAGAATTAAAGAAACTACTTCCATTTTATGTGAAGGTTTTAAGAGACGGGAAAGAAAAAGAAATCTATGCGCGTGATGTGGTCCACGGCGATGTCATCCTGCTTTCAGAGGGCGATAAAGTCCCTGCGGATGCAAGGCTCATAGAGACTTCAGGGTTGAGGGTGAACAACGCTCCTCTCACGGGTGAGTCAGAACCGATGCTGAGAAGGCACGAGGCATATGAGGGAGAGTTTATCGAGAGTCATAATATTGTTTTTGCAGGTACGGCAGTTGTGAGCGGTTCAGGAAGGGCGGTCTCATTTGCAACGGGAATGCAGACAGAGTTCGGGCGCATAGCGCACCTGACAGGCGCTGTAGAGGCAGGGCTCAGCCCTCTTCAAAAAGAAATTGTTAAGGCTACAAGAGTCATTGCTGTAATAGCTGCTGTGGTTGGCGTATTCTTTTTTTTGCTTGGGTTTTTAATCGGCAGGAGTTTTTGGAACAACTTCATATTTGCCATCGGGATAACAGTAGCCCTTATCCCTGAAGGAATGCTTCCTACTGTAACGCTTGCACTTGCAATGGGAAGCCAGAGGATGGCGAAGATAAAGGCATTAATCAAAACCCTGACTTCGGTTGAGACGCTCGGCTCTGTAACCGTGATATGCACAGATAAGACAGGCACGCTCACTCAGAATAAGATGGCTGCAACAAAGGTATGGACTATAGACGGAGAAGAAAAGACACGGGAGAGTTTGCTGAAAATAGCGTATCTCTGCAACAACGCACGTTTTATTGAAGGACAATACAGGGGCGATCCGACAGAAGTTGCACTGCTTAAGGCTGCAAGAGAAACAACAGGAGATTTTGAAGGCGAACGCATAGCAGAGATACCTTTTGACTCCGATAGAAAGATGATGACCACTCTAAATATGGTTGAAGGCAGGATGTTTGCCTTCACAAAGGGTGCGATGGAAGGCCTTCTTCCATTATGCACTGACAGCCTGATAAACGGCGATAAGGCCCCGATGGATGAAACGATAAGGAGAAGAATCAACGATGAATATCATTCCATGATGGATAGGGGGCTGAGGGTGCTTGCTTTTGCATATAGAGAGATTGATGACAGTTATAAGTTAAAAGTTAAAAGTGAAAAGATAGAGAACCCCGAACTCGAAAGTGATATGGTCTTTGCCGGATTAGCAGGGCTTGAAGACCCTCCAAGGCCGGAGGTGCCGGATGCAATCAGGAAATGTCACGAAGCAGGGATAAAGGTAATAATGATAACAGGAGACGCAAGCAGGACTGCGGTTGCAATTGCAAAAGAGATTGGACTTGTTAAAGGGAATCCTGTTGTTATTGAAGGGCCTGAGTTTATCCGGATGAACGATAAGGAATTGAGGGGGAAACTTTCAGGGGAAGAGATTATATTTGCACGGATGACGCCAAAGCATAAGATGAGGGTTGTATCAATATTAAAGGAAGAAGGCGAGGTTGTAGCTGTGACAGGCGACGGCGTTAATGATGCGCCGGCGCTTAAAAAGGCTGATATTGGAATAGCGATGGGAATCTCCGGCACTGACGTTGCAAAAGAGGCGTCTGATATGGTTCTGCTTGATGACAATTTTGCGACTATTGTCAATGCAGTTGAAGAAGGAAGGACAGTATATGAGAATATCAAGAAGTTCATAACGTATATCTTTGCATCCAATATTCCAGAGGCTGTGCCGTATCTTGCATTTATCCTTCTTAAAATCCCGTTGCCGCTTACGATAATACAGATACTTGCTGTGGACCTCGGCACAGACATGCTTCCGGCGCTTGCGCTCGGCGCAGAAAAACCAATGCCGGGAATAATGAAACAGCCGCCGAGAAAATTACAGGAAAGACTGCTGAATTTTTCTTTAATCAGCAGGGCCTATCTCTTCCTCGGCCCGATTGAGGCTGCTGCATGTATGTTCGGATTTTTCTATGTGATGCTTAATGGAGGGTGGAGATGGGGCGAGATGCTTTCGCCGAATAACATCCTTTACATGCAGGCGACAACAGCATGTCTTACAGCGATAATAGTCACCCAGATAGGGAATGTCTTTGCATGCCGCTCTTCGAGGGAATCCGTATTCAGCATAGGATTCTTTACAAACAGGCTGATATTTTTAGGCATTGCTGTGGAACTTCTGCTGCAATTATTCATTGTCTATCATCCGTGGGGCAATAAGATATTCGGCACATATCCCATATCTCTCAGCACGTGGCTTGTGCTGATTCCTTTTGCAGTTTTCCTGCTGTTTGCCGATGAAGCAAGAAAGCGGATAAGGGTTTTGTCTCCTTGACTAACCTTAAAACTAATCATTATAATTGCAAACCAAATGATTTTATATGTTTAAAAGAGGAGGCTCTTGCAAAAGTCGTCATTCCCGTGAAAACGGGAATCCAGTCTTTTTTTTCTGGATTCCGCATCAAGTGCGGAATGACAAATTTTAAACCCTTAAAAATCAAGGGGTTAAATAACTATTTTCGGGTCAATGACCTAAAAAGGATACAGAACCTGCAATGGAAGAAATTAACGAGTTAATAGAACAGAGGATTAAAAAGCTTGATGAACTCAAGGCTTTGGGCGTAGAGCCTTTCGGCGGCAGTTTTGACATAAAGGACTATGCTGAAGATTTAATTAATAAGCACAGTTCTACAGCCAAAGAGGAACTGGAGGCGTCCCCTGTCCAGTGCGTAATAGCCGGAAGAATAATCATGATGCGTGATTTCGGGAAGGCTGCATTTGCGCATGTGCAGGATTCAACCGCCAGAATTCAGGTCTATTTCAGAAAGGACATTCTGAATGAAAAATACAGCGTCGTTAAAAAACTGGATATCGGAGACATTGTCGGGATAAGCGGGAAACTCTTCAGGACAAAGACGAATGAACTCACAATAGAGGTTGATGATTTCACATTTCTCACAAAATCCTTGCGGCCTTTGCCTGAGAAGTGGCATGGACTTAAGGACATAGAGACGCGGTACAGGCAGAGGTATGTTGACCTCATTGTCAATCCGGAAGTTAAAGAAACATTCAAGAAAAGAAGCTCAATTATAAAGGCTGTGAGGGATTTCCTTGAGACAAAGGGTTTTATTGAAGTAGAAACACCTATGATGCACCAGATACCGGGAGGTGCTGTTGCAAGGCCTTTCAAGACACATCACAATGCGCTTGATATAGAACTGTATCTCAGGATTGCCCCGGAGCTTTATCTCAAGAGACTTCTTGTCGGCGGGTATGAAAAAGTTTACGAACTCAACAAAAATTTCAGAAATGAAGGCATTTCAACGAAACATAACCCTGAGTTTTCAATGCTTGAGTTTTATATCGCATACAAAGACTACAATTATCTCATGTCCCTGACAGAAGAGCTTATCTCTTATGCGACAGAGAAGACACTCGGGAGTTTGAAAGTCCCATTTGGAGAGGGAGAGATAGACTTTACCCCTCCATGGCCCAGGATACCTTTTCTTGATTCGCTGACTCAGAAAGGTGCGCCCGCAGACATTCTGAATGATATTGACAGGGCAGCAGCATGGGCCAAGGCAAATAAAATTGAGATAGACAAAGGCGCCTCGCTTGGAAAGGTTCTTGATGAGATTTTCAAAGAAAAGGTTGAGCCGCATCTCATACAGCCGACATTCATAATTGATTATCCTGTTGAGCTGTCGCCGCTTGCTAAGAGGAAAAAAGACAGGCCGGAGCTTGTAGAGAGGTTTGAACTCTTTGTTGCGGCGAGGGAGATTGCCAATGCATTCTCAGAGCTCAATGACCCTATGGAACAGAGGGAGAGATTTCAGAGGCAGGTTGAGGCAAAGGAAAAGGGAGACGAGGAGACAATGTGGATGGATGAGGATTTTATTCGGGCCCTTGAACATGGAATGCCTCCGGCAGCAGGTGAGGGCATAGGCATTGACAGGCTTGTTATGCTGCTTACAAATTCACAGTCAATAAGGGATGTAATTCTTTTCCCGCAGTTAAAGCCGGAGGCGTAAAGAGCCTGCCTTGAGTGAGGTTATAATAAAGCAACAAAATCCTTTAAGACGTCTGCATTTTCCTAATGAAGAGTCAAGATTCCCATGGCTTTCAATGCTGCTTGATTCCTATGCAATAATTGATGAAGGAATTTCCGCTGCAATAGTCAAAGAAGAAACCGGGAGAAATATTAAACTTGCATGCAAAGAAGGCTGCGACAACTGCTGCAGGGTGAATAAAGACATCCCTGTTTATCCAATAGAACTTGTGGGGATTTACTGGTTCTCCAATGAAAAGGCAGGGCAGTCTGTTCGTGAGACACTTAAAAAACAACTCTCAAGCCATACAAAAAACGATCCCTGTCCTTTTCTCATTAACAACTCTTGTTCCATCTACATTGTCCGCCCTGCTTCATGCAGGCAGTTTAGCGTCTTCAGCAAGCCGTGCGATGAAGGAGAAGACCCGTACTATACACGGAGGGGTGATGTCCTGACGCCGATAGGGGATTACACCAAGAAGGCTTTTCTGGCAACACTGCCGTTCTATGGCATTACAGACGAAAAAGAGAAAAATCATTTCATAGAAAACAATCTCATTCATGCGCAGGCTGTCAATTTGCAGGCATACGACTGGAAAAAACTTACTAAGATAATGGATGATTTTGATGCTAAGAAGATGCGAGGTATTTAACTTATACAGCCTACATATTGCCTCACATAAGAATCTATTCGAAATGCTATACGTTGCCTCATGGAAAAATCTACTCCAAATGAATACGATTTTAACATTTAA
>CAZHHV010000093.1:0-8055 GCA_964532335.1 uncultured Nitrospiraceae bacterium | reverse complement strand
ATTAGCGCACACACGATTTCCAGTCGTGCACCTTCGGCCTCTCGGTCACCTCTCCTTTATGAGTCTTCGACAATAAAAAATGTATCTGAAATGTTAACCGATGAAATAGGGTTAAATCAAATTTTACCGCCTAAAATTTTAGATCAATCTTTAAAATGCTCTATGGGTTCTGTATCCGGATTCTGATAATACGATAACCAATGAAATTTTATCTCTAAGGGATTCTTTTTCATTCAAAAGAACTTCAATGATATCTTCTACCATCCGCTTAATATTGATTAATCTGTGCCGAAGCAGTATGACCTTTCCCTGTCCCCACAGCGTTCCAAACTCGATAAGTCCTCCGAAGTCTTTGTCTCCCGATAGCAATATCAACTCATGTTTTTCTGAGTATTTTAAAATCGTTTGGTCATCATGTCCTGTAAGACCGATTTCAGGGACATAAAGAATATCGTAGCCTGCTTTGCGAATCCCTCTCACTATGTCACTATGGACATTTTCATCTGCGAGAAGTTTCATTATTATTCGCGGCCGGCAAAGACCCTTACTTCTTCACCCTGAAATTGTCTGGCAGCAAAATCTAATGCCGCCTCCAAGCCGTCTGTAGTCAGTGTTGGATAACCCCGGAGTATCTCCTCCTTTGTCATGCCAGAAGCAATATTCTGGAGTATCAGGGCAACAGATATTCTTGTGCCTTTTACAATCGGTTTGCCACCGAGAATTTTTGGGTCACACACAATCAGGTTTTTCTTGAAAGTAGCCATAAACCCATCCTCCTTCTATACAGCCATATTATATTGAAGTATACCACACAGAAAACTTATTTTATGCGCAATCTATATTCAAAGATGAGGACTTCCAGAAAGAAATATTGTGGCGTGATATTATTGCTATGTAAGTTTCTTTTTCACAATCTCATTCACAATCTGCGGATTTGCCTTGCCTTTTGTGAGCTTCATAATCTGCCCTACAAAGAAGCCGAGGAGTTTTTCGTCTCCTGCCTTGTATCTCTCAACCTCCTTGGGATTCTTTGAAATAACTTCATCAACCGCCTTTTCTATTTCAGATGAGTCGCTAATCTGAATGAGCCCTTTTTCTTTGACGATTGCTTCAGCGTCTTTGCCGGTTTTATACATCTCCTCAAAAACGGTCTTTGCTATTTTTCCGCTTATTGTGCCGTTGTCAATCAGCTTTAGCATATCCGCAAGCTGTTTTGGTTTTAACTGGCATTCCTCTATGGATTTATTCTCTTCGTTCAGGAGTTTTGTCAACTCTCCCATCATCCAGTTTGCCACTGCCTTTGGCTGTCCGCCTGACCTTACTGCCTCTTCAAACCACTGAGCAAGAGTTTTCTCGGATGTCAATAAATCAGCATCATATTCAGGCAAGCCGTATTCAGACACAAATCTTTTCCTCTTGGCATCAGGAAGCTCAGGCAAAGACGCCTTAAGCTCATCAATCCATTTCTGCTCAACTGTTATGGGCACAAGGTCCGGCTCAGGGAAATAGCGGTAATCATGCGCCTCTTCTTTTCCGCGCATGGACTCCGTAATTCCTTTATTCGAATCCCAGAGCCTTGTCTCCTGAATAATCTTTCCGCCTTCTTCAAGAACCTTAATCTGCCTTTTTATCTCATATTCAAGCGCCTTTTCAACAAATTTAAATGAATTGATGTTTTTAACTTCTGTCCTTGTTCCGTATTCTTTTTGCCCGACAGGCCTGATGGATACATTCGCATCGCACCTTAAAGAACCCTGCTCCATATTGCCGTCGCACACGCCTATATAACGAAGGATTGTCCTTAATTTTTTCATAAATTCCACAGCTTCTTTGGGACTGCGGATGTCGGGTTCGGTAACAATTTCCATCAGAGGGACGCCTGCCCTGTTTAAGTCAACAAGGCTGTAGTCGCCGGTTTCTGCGTGTATGTTTTTACCCGCATCTTCTTCTAAATGAATCCTTGTCAGACCAATTTTTTTTATGCTGTCCTCTAAGGCTATCTCAACATAACCGCCTTCGCATATCGGGAGTTCATACTGGCTTATCTGATAGCCTTTTGGAAGGTCAGGATAGAAATAATTTTTTCGCGCAAACCTGCTGTAAGAAGATATTTTGCAGTTGGTGGCAAGCCCGGTCCTTATTGCAAACTCCAGCGCCTTTTTATTCAGGACAGGAAGCACTCCGGGCATTCCTATGCAGACAGGACATGACTGGGTATTCGGCTCTGAGCCGAATTTTGTGGAGCAGCCGCAGAATATCTTGCTATCCGTCAGCATCTGCGCATGAACTTCAAGCCCTATCACTGTCTCATATTTCATAAATTCGGCCTCCTCTTATGCCAGTCTGTTGATTGTTCATAAGCGTATGCTGCTTTCAGAATGCTCTCCTCGTCAAATCGCTTCCCGATAATCTGCAATCCAATTGGAAGATTGCTGGATGTGAATCCGCACGGTATTGATATTGCAGGTATTCCTGCAAGGTTTACAGAGATTGTGAATATGTCGGAGAGATACATTTGCAAGGGATCGTCTGCCTTCTCTCCAATCTTAAACGCAGGCGTGGGAGATGTGGGTGTGACAATCATATCAACGCTATTAAACGCTTTTTCAAAATCCCGTTTTATCAGGGTTCTTACCTGCTGTGCTTTTTTGTAGTATGCGTCGTAATAACCTGATGACAATGTATATGTGCCGAGTATTATCCTTCTTTTCACCTCAGCCCCGAATCCCTGAGCCCTTGTATTCATATACATTTCCATCAGGTCTTTGCCTTCTGCCCTGAAGCCGTATTTAACGCCGTCATACCTCGCAAGATTGGATGAAGCCTCTGATGTTGCAAGCACATAGTAAGCTGCGACCGCATATTCTGTGTGCGGCAAAGATATCTCAACAGGGATTGCGCCGAGGGATTCGAGCTTCTTGATAGCAGTTTTAACGGATTCTTCTATTTCCCTGTCCATTCCTTTAATAAAATATTCCTTTGGAATGCCTACCTTTAATCCTTTAATCCCGTTCCCCAGAACTTTCGTGAAATCAGGGACAGCAACAGGCGCTGACGTGGAATCAAAAGGGTCTTTCCCTGAGATTATGTTCAGCAGTATGGCTGAGTCTTTAACATTTTTTGTGATAGGCCCTATCTGGTCTAACGATGATGCAAATGCAACAAGTCCGTATCTTGAAACCCTTCCGTAAGTAGGCTTTAACCCTACTACGCCGCACAATGCCGCCGGCTGCCTTATTGAGCCGCCTGTGTCGGAACCGAGAGCTGCAATACATTCATCTGCAGCAACCGCTGCTGCAGAGCCTCCGCTTGAACCGCCCGGAATTCTTTCAATATTCCATGGATTTCTTGTTGTGAAGAAACCCGAATTCTCAGTTGACGAACCCATTGCAAATTCATCAAGGTTTGTCTTTCCGATGAGTACATACCCATTTTCACTTAGCCTTGACGTTACAGCGCTCTCATAAGGCGGGATAAAGTTTTCGAGGATTTTTGACGAACAGGTAGTGCGTATGCCTTTTGTGCACATGTTGTCCTTAATTGCAACCGGAATGCCCTGAATAGTCAAAGACCTGCCTTCATTTATCTGCTTTTGCGATGCATCAGCCATCTCATAAGCCTGCTCTTTTGACAAGGTGACAAATGCCTTTACTTTACTGTCAACAGATTCGATCCTCTGATATATGGCATTCAGAAGTTCCTTTGCAGTGATTTTTCTTTTATCAAGCAGTTCCCTTGCTTCAGAAATGCTAAGCCTGTAAAGTTCCAATTTCCCCTCTTGGCAATTAGTTTTACAAGTTTAGCATAGAGAACTGAAAGACATCCAGAACATAACCCCTTGCTTTTTTGATTCGTTTGCTGTAACACTATAAATAGTTCGGGTGCTAAAAAGGCTTAATAGGGAATCCTGTTAAATTCAGGAGCGGTCCCGCCGCTGTAATCCCGATTCCGATTGTTTGATTGGAATTCAAGCCTTTGCCGGTAATATGCCACTGTTCAATTCGAATGGGAAGGCTGGCAAAGGTCGGGAGAGCCAGAAGACCTGCCTGTGAACGAATAGTGATAGTGTTTAGTATCAGTGTCAGATTTTTTTAATAATCTGACACTCACAACTGACACTGGCACTGAATGCCTTTCCGTGGAGGAAGGTGAGTCTGAAACGACTCGTAGAGGATGAAGTAAATCAGGGTGCAATCCTCTCGCCAGCAGCAATGCGGCGAGAGGATTTTTTATTTTTGGGGGAGTGAATTGATAACATTCATCATCGGCGGAGCAAGAAGCGGAAAAAGCAAGTTTGCCCTGAATCTCGCTAACAATTGTACCTCTGCTAAAGAGGGGGTTCGTGGGGGAGACACAGTTTCCCCTACGCCCAAGAAGGCGTATATAGCTACTGCGCAGGCACTGGATGATGAAATGAAAGAGAGGATTGAAAAACATAAAAAAGAGCGGCCAGAAGAGTGGATGACATTTGAAGAGACGTTGAATATCTCAGCATTAATAAAGGATATTCAGGACAAATACGATGTAATCCTTCTTGACTGCCTGACTCTCTGGCTGTCAAACTTGTTATTCAGCAATAGAGCCGTTGAAGAAGATATTAAATATTTTTGCTCGTCACTTGTCACTTGCCACTCGTCACTGTTTATCGTCTCTAATGAAGTCGGGATGGGGATTGTCCCTGACAATGAACTGTCAAGGAGATTCAGGGATTTAGCAGGCTATCTAAACCAGAAGGTTGCTGAGATTGCTGATGAGGCGTATCTTGTGACCGCAGGGATACCGATAAAAATAAAAACTCATGAATAGGAGATAACCATGGACTTGTTGAATGCTACGTTAAAAAATATGAAGGCGGTAAACGGAGAGTGGTCTGATATTGCGCAAAAACATCTTGACAACCTCACAAAACCGCTCGGCAGCCTCGGAAGGCTTGAGGAGTTTGCAAGAAAATTTGTTGCCATAACAGAAAATAAAAACCCAATACTTGATAAAAAAGTTATCTTTACCTTTGCCGGCGACCACGGTGTAACCGAGGAAGGGGTTTCGGCTTTTCCAAAAGAAGTAACTCAGCAGATGGTGCTTAATTTCCTGAGGGGCGGCGCAGGGATAAATGTGCTTGCGCGTCACGCAGGCGCTGATGTTGTCGTTGTGGATATCGGCGTTGACCATGATTTCACCCCCCCACCCACCCCCTTGACAAGGGGGGGCGAAGGGGGGGTATTCATCACTCAAAAGGTAATAAACGGCACAAAAAACTTCGCAAAAGAACCTGCCATGACAAGGGACGATGCTGTCAGGTGCATTGAGACAGGCATTGAACTCGCTAACGGATATGCAAAAAAAGGCTATAAGATATTCGGTACAGGCGATATGGGAATCGGCAACACAACACCGTCAAGCGCCATTGCATCTGTTCTTACAGGCAGTCCTGTTTCAGAAGTAACCGGAAAAGGCACCGGAATAACTGCTGAATCACTGCAAAATAAAATTAAGGTTATTGAAAAAGGCATTAACCTAAACAAGCCAAACCCTAATGATGCTATAGATGTGCTTTCAAGGGTTGGCGGAGCAGAGATTGGCGGTATTGCAGGGTTAATACTCGGCGCTGCATCAAACAGGATTCCGGTTGTGATTGACGGATTTATATCAACTGCAGGCGCATTAATCGCATATTGCATTGACCCAAAAGTTAAGGATTACATATTTGCAGCGCACAATTCAGTTGAAATAGGGCATAAGATAATGCTCGATAAAATGGGGCTATCGCCGATACTTGATTTGAATTTAAGGCTCGGGGAAGGAACAGGAGCAGCGCTTGCAATGCTCATGATAGAGGCCGGACTGAAGATATATAAAGAAATGGCGACATTCGGCGAGGCAGGGGTTTCAGAAAAAGCTTAGAGTCCAGAGTTAGGAGTTGCGGACAAAATGATAAAACAGATGTTACTTGCATTTCAGTTTCTGACGCTAATACCTGTCAAGTCACGCATGACGGTTAACGAGGATGATATTGCAAAAAGCGCATCAGTCTTTGTTATCGTCGGTTTCATTCAAGGAATATTGTTGATAACTGCGGACTATGTATCAGGCATATTCTTCCATCAGGACCTTGTTATTGCAATAGTATTGCTCATGCTTGTGCTGTCAAACGGAGGATTTCACCTTGACGGGCTTGCTGATACCTTTGACGCCATTGCCGTTAAGTCATCAGGTGATTTTAAAAAGGATAAAGAAAAAAGGCTCTCTGTGATGAAAGACAGTTCAACGGGCCCTGCCGGCGTAACGGCAATAGTCTTTATACTGCTGCTGAAGTATGCGGCTCTCAAAAACCTGTCACATTTTCTGCCGTTTACTTATTATTCATCACTGCTTCTTATGCCGGTATTTTCAAAGTGGGCAATGGTTGTGTCAATGCTTCACGGCAAGGCTGCGCGGGAAGATGGTTTGGGGAAAATCTTTATGAACAAAACCGGCTTTAAAGAGACTGCAGTTTCTACTTTGCTTCTTATTCTGATATTAATATTAATACAGGCGCTCTCAAGCCGTTATGCTCTTGAAAATCAGCATGTCTTTTATGCGATTCTCTTTGGAGTATTGTATTCTTTCTGCCGCATATCAGTTTATTTCTTTAACAAAAAATTTGGCGGGCTGACAGGAGATACGCTTGGCGCAATAAGCGAGCTTACGGAAATAGCCTTTTTGTTTATGGTGATAATATGGTCACGACTCTCTATCTAATCAGGCACGGCGCAACAGAAGGAAGCGAGACAAAACGCTATAAAGGAAGCATTGACGTGCCAATGTCTGAAAAGGGAATTGAACAGATGGAGCAACTCGCCGAATACTTAAATAGGTCTTATAAGTCCTATACGACCTATAGCGGGTTATTGAACGCTGTTTACTGCTCTCCCCTAAGCAGGGCGTTAAAGAGCGCTGAGATAATCGCAGAGCCGCATGGTTTAAAGCCTGTTGTAATAGAAGGCCTGAGAGAAAGAAGCTTTGGTATATGGGAGGGCATGACTTTCACAGAAATAAAAGAAAAATACCCTCAGGAGTTTGAGGCGTGGGCAGGAAATCCTCTCAGGTACAGCCCTGTTGATGGAGAAAGCACTGTTGAGGTAAGAGAGAGGGCAGTATCTGCTTTGAACAAAATTATAGATAATCATAAGGGGACTGTCCCAGATTTACGGACAAAGCAAAGCAGAGTCGTAGAATCGGGACTGTCCCCGGCACTGAAGATTGCAGTTGTTGCGCATGGCGGCGTGAACAGGATAATCCTCTGCCATATAATGGGAATCCCTCTGGAAAACATATTCAGGATTGAACAGGATTTTGCAGCAGTGAACATAATAGAGTTCTGGGAAAAATATCCGGTGGTAAAACTTCTAAATGGGACAAGCCCTCACGAGCTTTCGGCTCACAAGGGGCATGAAAAATTCAAATAATTGTCATTCCGCACTTGATGCGGAATCCAGAGAAAAGACGGAAGAATGGATTCCCGCTTACTGACTGCGGGAATGACGAAAAAGAGGCATATTAGGGATAATGGCTAAATCACTGATGATTCAGGGCACAGGCTCCGGCGCAGGAAAAAGCCTGCTCGTTGCCGCGCTCTGCAGAATTTTTAAAGACAGCGGACTGAATGTGGCACCGTTCAAAGCTCAGAACATGGCATTGAATTCGTATATAACGTTTGAAGGCGGAGAGATAGGAAGGGCGCAGGCCTTGCAGGCAGAAGCAGCGCGGATAGAGCCGGCAGTAGATATGAATCCGATATTGCTTAAGGCTTCGGGAGATGTGGGCTCGCAGGTCATCGTTCACGGAAAAGTTCATGCAACAATGAAGGCAAGGGAATACTATGCATTCAAAAAAAATGCGTGGCAGGCTGTAAAAGAATCATTTAAAAGGCTTTCCGGCAAATATGAACTCATAGTCATGGAAGGCGCGGGAAGTCCAGCTGAGATAAATCTCATGGATGTGGATATAGTGAACATGGCCGCAGCAAAACATGCAAAGGCCCCTGTAATTTTAGTGGGTGATATAGACAAGGGAGGT
>CAZHHV010000092.1:0-8159 GCA_964532335.1 uncultured Nitrospiraceae bacterium | reverse complement strand
GCATAAGGGTGATAGGTAATTATATTTTTGGTCTGCCGGATGATAATCCGGAGACAATGCAGGAAACCCTGGATATGGCGCTGGATTTAAATTGTGAATTTATAAATTTTTATTGCGCTATGGCATATCCGGGCTCAAAACTCTATGAAATTGCTACCAAAGAAGGATGGGAACTTCCCAAGGAATGGCACGGCTTTTCGCAGCATTCTTATGAAATGCTTCCTTTACCGACAAAACATATCAGAGCTAAAGACGTCCTTAAATTCAGGGATGAAGCTTTTCATAGCTACTTTGAGAATATAGGTTATTTATCCATGCTTGAGAAAAAGTTCGGCAAAAATGTTAAGGAGCATCTACAGGAAATGACGAAAACGAGACTGAGAAGGAAATTACTGCAGGGATAAGGTATTTCAGTTCTATGGTAAATGATAAAAATTTGTTTCTATCCAGCCAATGCATTAAAAAAGGGAATATTATAGAGGCTGTTAAAGAACTGTCTGAAATTTCACTGAACATTGAACTTTCAGGCGGTAGCCAATATAATACAAATCTGCTTGACAGCCTTATAGAGATAAAAGAAAAGAGAAATCTCAATTTTCTTATTCATGGCTATTTCCCTCCGCCACAAGAAAACTTTATATTGAATTTTGCCGACACAGGCGAAGATACACGGGGGTTTATAACAGAGACAATGAGATTTGTAAGGGCGCTTGACATAGATTATTACTCCATTCATGCAGGTTTTAAAAGGGATTTTGAACTTGAAGGTGAGATGTTGATTAATCCGAGGGGTAAATATTATACCTTTGAGGATATTTGCAAGAATATAGAGTGGTTCAACAGGGAATATCCTGACAAAAAACTTGCTCTTGAAAATCTGTATCCCAACAACATGAATAAAGAGAGCTGCTTATTTATGCATATTGACGAAATTGTGGAGTTTTTGAATATGGATAAAAACACATATTTATTGCTTGATCTCGGACATCTGAAGGTTGCATCGAGGCTGCTTGGATTTAACTATCTTGATGCAGTAGAGCTTTTATTTGAAAAGCACGGCAGTAGGATTCTGGAGATCCATCTTTCAGAAAACAATGGAAGCTATGACGACCATCTTATGGTATATTCCGACAGCATCCAGCATATGATTGTAAAGAAGTACGCTCATATCATTGATAAAAACAGAATTAATATTGTTATTGAATCAAGGAATTCAACTATTCAGGAATTATCAGACTGTTTTATGCGGGTAAATAATATCATCTCAACTACGCAGTAGAAAGTCTATATAATTCGTTAGAATCTTAATGAAGGTCCTGCATATAATCCCTACGTTCTATCCTGCAACCTATTTTGGAGGCCCTGTTTTTTCCGTATATGGGTTATGCAATGCGCTGTCTAAATTGCACGATATTGAACTCAGGGTATTAACCACTGACAATGCAGGTCATGAATCAAAACGTATTAAGGCTGAATCATTCCCTGTCCGTTTTCCGGGCGGATACAGTGTTTACTATTTTAAATATCTGTTTGGTGTGAGCGTTTCTCCTTCTATGCTCCTCATGATGCCCTCGATGATTCGATGGGCTGATGTTGTGCATATAACAAGCGTTTATTCGTTTCCTACAATCCCTGCGCTTTTACTCTGCAAACTATTGCAAAAGCCTGTTGTCTGGTCTCCTCGCGGGGCATTACAGCAGTGGGAAGGTTCAACAAAACCTCTGCTTAAAAAGATATGGGAGTCTATATGCAATGCATTATTAGATAAGAATCGTTGTGTTTTGCATGTAACGAGCGAGAAAGAGGCTGAAGAGAGCGGACAGAAAATTATAAGGGCTTGTATTGAAATAATAAAAAATGGTGTTGATATTCCCCCTCATAATCCCGAACGGAACTGGATGCAAGAAGGGAAATTAAGGCTGTTATTTATAGGCCGTCTTCATCCCAAGAAGGGGGTTGAGAATCTTTTGCGGGCAGTCAGTGTGTTAAAGAATAATGATATTGTATTGACGATATGCGGTACGGGAGATGATGATTACACATTATCCCTGAAAAATATGGCAAATGAGCTCGGCATTGCTGATAATGTACATTTTGCAGGACATGTTGAAGGTAATGCAAAATCAAGAATATTCTGGGATTCTGATGTCTGTATTGTGCCGTCTTATACTGAGAATTTTGCTATGGTAGTAGCAGAGGCTCTGGCGCATGGTGTGCCGGTTATCACAAGCAGAGGGACACCGTGGTCACAGATTGTAGAGCGGCAGTGTGGTCTCTGGGTAGAGAATGACCCGCTGTCATTAGCTAAAGCAATTACTGAAATGCGCAGTAAAGATATACACCAGATGGGACTCAATGGCCGGAGATGGATAGAAGAGGAATTTTCGTGGACGATTTCTGCTGGAGATATGTTTACTGCATATAAACGACTTGTTAACACTTCTCTCTATGAGTCGTAGACATAATTGACTTATGAAACACATATCACAAGTGGCACAACCCAAAAGACAGTCTCTCATAAAGGAGGCTTACAGGTGAAGGTCTGTATTGTTTCATCATGCGGTGGACATCTGACAGAGGTGCAGTGCCTGAAATCTGCTTATGAGATATACCAGCATTTCTATGTCTTGAATGATAAAGCCCTGCTGCCGGAAGACATGAAGGATAAAACCTATTTCATCTCCCATTCAGAACGGGATTGGAAGTTTTTGATGAATTTATGGGAGGCTTTTAAGATATTGAGAAAGGAGCGACCCCATGTAATTCTGAGTACCGGAGCCGGACCTGTTGTGCCGTTTGCCGTAGTCGGCAGACTCTTTTTTCATACTTATGTTATCTATGTGGAGACAATAACAAAAATCAGTTCCCCCTCACTGACAGGAAGAATAATGAGATGGCTGGCGCATAGCTGTTTTTATCAGTGGGAATCATTAAAGCCTTTTTTCCCTTCCGGAGAATACGGAGGACTGGTGTTATGACTTTTGTATCAGTGGGAAATGCCCGACAGCCGTTTAAGCGTCTCCTTAAAGGAATTGTCACGATAGCCTCAAGGCTTCCCCAGCCTGTTATTGTCCAGCATGGACATACACCTTTTGAATGCAGTGTGTGTGATACCGTGGCTTTTATGGATATGGAGGAGTTTGTTCAAAATGTCAGAAGTGCAGAACTGCTTATTATGCATGCCGGGGCAGGCTCGGTAATTCATGCTATTGAGTCAGGGAAGGTGCCTGTGGTTATGCCCAGGCGAGTATCTCTTGCAGAGCATGTAGATGACCATCAGGTTGAGTTTGCAGCAGCATTAGCAAAAGCAGGCAGGGTTATTATGGTTGAAAGTCCGGAAGAGCTGGAAGACGCAGTTGCAAGGGCGTTATCATTGAAAGGAATTACCGAGATATCAGGGAAAGAATGCAGGATGGTATCATTGGTAAGAAATAAACTCGCAGAGATTGCCTCTAAAACGAGTGACGAGTAGTGAATAGAAAAAATATCACAGGAGATGTTTGAGAAAATGTTTATCTTAGGAATAAATGCCTATCACGGTGACTCATCCGCCTGTCTTGTAAAAGACGGTAAACTGATAGCTGCCGCAGAAGAAGAGCGTTTCAGGAGAATCAAGCACTGGGCAGGTTTCCCATCAGAATCAGTCCGTTATTGTCTGAGAGAGGCAGGGATAACGCTAAAATCAGTGGATTATGTTGCTGTCAACAGCGATCCACATGCAAATCTCTGGAGAAAAGCATGGTTTGCGCTTACGCACAGACCTGACCTGCGTTTGATAATTAATCGTCTGGCCAGCAGACAGCACAAGCTGAATATTAAGGAAGCGCTGCTTAAGGTTTTTCCCGGGAATGATTTTTACGGCAGAATTTATTTTGTGGAACACCATCTGTCTCATCTTGCCTCTGCGTTTCTGGTTTCTCCATTTGAAGAGGCTGTTGCCGTGTCCATTGATGGATTCGGTGATTTTGCAAGCGCTGCATGGGGCATCGGGAGCAAGACGCAGATTGATATAACAGGAAGGATATATTTCCCCCATTCCCTCGGAATATTTTATCAGGCTATGACCCAGTATCTCGGGTTCCCGCATTATGGTGATGAATACAAGGTAATGGGACTTGCACCGTATGGAGAGCCGCGATTTCTTGAAAATATGCGGAAGATTGTAAGACTGCAGAGAGATGGAACATATCGCCTGAACCTGAAGCATTTCAGGCACCATATTGAGAATATAGAATACAGGTGGGATAAAGGCGCGCCGGTGGTTGGATGTTTATACACATCTGCACTGGAGGAATTATTCGGTCCAGCGCGCAGGAAAGAAGAACCGCTCACTCAAAGGCATAAAGATATTGCCCGTTCTGTGCAGGCAATATATGAAGAGGCATTTTTTCATCTTCTAAATACACTACAGGGACATTATGGGATAGAGACTCTGACCCTCGCAGGCGGCTGCGCTATGAACTCAGTGGCAAACGGCAGGATATACAGAAATACACAATTTAAACGCGTTTATATTCAGTCTGCTGCTGGTGACGCTGGAGGGGCCATTGGCGCTGCATTCACTGTCTGGAATCAGAAATCCGGACATTCACGTTCATTTATAATGAATCATGCTTATTATGGTCCGGAATTTTCTCAGGCTGAAATAAGTGCATTGTTGGATGGAAAAAGTCAGGATTTAAAAGATTCAGGGTGTAGGGTGGAAGATATAACTGATGAAGGTGAGCTATGTCAGCGTACAGCAGAATGTATTGCTAAAGGGAAGGTGGCTGGCTGGTTTCAGGGGCGGATGGAATGGGGGCCGAGAGCCCTTGGCAACCGCTCTATTTTATGTGACCCAAGGCGGGCTGACATGAAAGAGATTCTTAATCAGAAGATCAAAAGGCGGGAATCCTTCCGCCCATTTGCGCCATCCATCCTCCGTGAAGCAGTCCGTGAATGGTTTGAGACAGAAGATGATGTGCCCTTTATGATGAAGGTGTTTCAGATTAGGGAAGAAAAGCGTTCGATTATCCCTGCTGTAACGCATATCGATGGCTCAGGACGTTTACAGACAGTTCATAAAGAGACCAATCCGAGATACTACCGCCTGATCGAAAAGTTTGCAAATCTAACAGGTATTCCCATCGTGCTTAACACGTCATTCAATGAGAACGAGCCTGTTGTATGTCGTCCCGAGGAGGCAATGGACTGTTTTCTCAGAACCAAAATGGATGTGCTGGTGATGGGTAACTATATGATTACCAGAACCGATGGCAAAAATCCGTAATACACCATGAAACACATATGCATTATAAATGTACAAAAGGAGATTTTCAGGTGAAAATATCTATTATCACAGTTGTATATAACAGTGCAGCAACGATTGAAGACACCATTATGTCTGTTGCAGCGCAGACTTATCAGGATGTTGAGCATATTGTTGTTGACGGTGCTTCAACAGACGGGACGCTGTCGGTTATTCATCGGCACATGGATAAAATCAAAAGATTCATCTCTGAACCTGACAAGGGCATTTATGATGCTATGAATAAAGGGATCAGACTGGCTACAGGTGATGTGATAGGGTTTTTGAATGCAGATGACATCTATGCAGATAACTCGGTGTTTGAGAAAGCGGCAGAGGTTTTTGCTGATTCATCTGTAGATGCATGCTATGCTGATCTTGTGTATGTAAGCTATAATAATTTGAACAGGGTGATTCGTTATTGGAAATCACAGAAATATCGGGATGGTCTGTTCAAGAGAGGCTGGATGCCGGCACATCCAACATTCTTTGCACGCAAAGGTGTATATGATAAATATGGAGGATTTGATCTGGATTTCAAATTTCAGTCAGACTTTGATCTGACGATGAGATTTCTGGAAGTGTATAAGATAAAAGCAGTTTATATCCCTGAGATATTTGTGAAAATGCGTATAGGTGGAGCAACTAACAGAAGCCTGCTTAATATTATTAAAGGCAATATAGAGGCTTATCAAGCCTGCAAAAAAAATGGTTTGAATGTCAGCCCGTTTTTCGTTGTGAGAAAAATTCTATCACGGATTCCCCAGTTTTTCTCAAAACATGACACATTCCCTGTCACATAATCTTAAATTTATTCCATGAAAAGAATACTGGTTACAGGTGCAAATGGTTTTATAGGGCAGGCGCTGTGTTCAGAGCTCTCCGAGAGGGGCTTTCTGGTGAGAGGGGCTATGAGATTTCAGAGTCGGAATCTTTTAAGGGGGAAAATTGTTGATATCGTGACTGTCGGCGATATCGGACCTGAGACTGATTGGACTAAGGCATTAAATGGCATTGATGCAATCGTGCATTTAGCGGGAAGGGCGCATATAATGAGGGAGTGCATAAAAGACTCTCTGACAGAATATCGCAGGGTTAATACTGCCGGTACAGAACACTTAGCGCGCTCTGCAGTTAAAGCTGGTGTTAATAGAATAGTGTATCTTAGCACTGTAAAAGTTAATGGTGAAATGACAGGAGACGTGCCTTTCTCCGAGAGTGATATACCAAACCCGGAAGGATATTATGCTGTCTCTAAATGGGAAGCAGAATTGGTTCTCCATAGGATTGTACAGGAGACAGGATTGGAAATAGTTATATTACGGTTACCTCTTGTTTATGGTCCGGGGGTAAAGGCGAATTTTCTGAAGCTCATGGATTCGGTCGCACGGAGAATTCCCTTACCTTTAGCCCATGTTAATAACAGGCGGAATTCAATCTATCTCGGTAACCTGACAGATGCTATTGTGACCTGTATTATTCATCCTGAGGCAGCAGGACAGACATATCTGGTAAGCGACGGTGAGGCTGTTGCTACCCCTGACCTTATTAGAATTATTGCATCAGCAATGGGAATAAAGCCGAGATTAATACCTCTTCCGCTTTTTCTTTTAAGGGTTATTGGAAGACTCACAGGCAAAATAGAGATTGTGAGGCGATTGACAGATTCCCTTTGTATAAATAGTGGTAAGATAAGAAGAGAACTCAACTGGATACCACCCTTTACCATTGAACAGGGGATTCGTGAGACAGTAAAATGGTATAAATCAAGATGAAGCATTCTTATGTCTTTTCAGTAAGTCTATTATCTTTTGCTGTAAGTATGTTTTGTTCCTTCATTATTCAGCGGATGGGGCGTAAGCTTTCTTTGATTGATATTCCAACCGAGAGAAGTTCCCATTTATCCCCCATACCGAGGGGCGGCGGTATCGGTATATGGCTGTCTTTTATAATCACAGGCGTATTATTTACCCATGAGACAATATTTGCCATGATTGCCGGCATTGTAGGATTGATCGGTCTTGCAGATGACCGTCTTACACTTTCATCAAAGGTGCGGTTACTGTTTCAGACATTTCTTTCCGCAGTAGTGATTATATTGTTTTCAGGGCTGCCTGCAGGAACAATAGCTGTTGTGTTGTTCTTTCTCGCTGTTATATTTATTACAGGAACATCAAACATTTATAATTTTATGGACGGAATAAACGGGATGGCAGGATTGACTGGAATGATAAGTTTTGGATTGATGGCATTTTTTACGATTTTCATAATGAATGAACCGGAGGTCGCGTTAATCAGTATTTCTTTATCATCTGCATGCCTTGGCTTTCTGCCTTTTAATATTTCACGAGCTAAGGTGTTTATGGGAGATGTTGGCAGTGTTTTCCTGGGTTTTGTATTTGCTGCTTTTGTGGTAAAATTATCTGCGGACATCAGCATATTCCTGTGTCTTATTATTTTCCTCTGCACTTTTTATGCTGATGCTGTAATGACGATTTATCAGCGATGGAGAAGAGGAGAAAACTTAATGGAGGCGCACAGAAGTCATCTATATCAATATATGACTAACGAACTGGGCTTACCGCATTGGAAAGTATCTGTATTATATTCAATTGTCCAACTTGTAACGGGTTTATTGTCTATAGTTGCCTATAAGGCAGGGATCTCATGGCAGATTATTTTTATGATAGGGTATTTTGCGTTGTTTGTAGTTGTATACAAGCGGATTAAATCTCTCAACCAGTTTGATATCAGGACAATTTGAAAATGGTTAAACCAGATATTTCAAGCCTTTTGCATCCTAGTTTATTTAAGCGATATCTCTTTTTCTTCCAATAAAAGTATAAGTGAAATTTAGAAACCAAAAAGTTGG
>CAZHHV010000091.1:0-8162 GCA_964532335.1 uncultured Nitrospiraceae bacterium | reverse complement strand
GAATAGCAAGCATCCTCAACTCATGTTCAGGGAAATCCTGTCAAAAATAGGCTTATGCCTTCATAATCACGCCCTGCCGTATATGATAATCGGCGGACAAGCTGTCCTTATTTACGGAGAGCCAAGGCTGACGAGGGATATAGACATTACTCTCGGGGTTAATATTGATAATCTCGGCACAATTGCCGGAATTGTAGCTGAACTCGGGCTAAAACCAATTCCCGAAGATGTTGAATTGTTTGTAAAACAGACCATGGTACTGCCCGCAATTGAAGAAGCTTCAGGCATTAGAATTGATTTCATTTTTTCATTTACGCCATACGAAGAGCAGGCGATAAAAAGGTCGCGTAAAATATCTATCCTTGGTCAGGATGTTTCATTTGCCTCTCCCGAAGACGTCATAATCCATAAAGTTTTTGCCGGCAGACCGCGGGACATTGAAGACGTAAGGTCAATAATTCTTAAAAACCCTGAAATAGACACAGCGTATATAAGAAAATGGCTTTCAGAGTTTGACGCATCCTCTGATAACAATGGCTTTCTGAAAATCTTTGAAGAGCTTGTGAAGAGTTGATTCGCTTTTCTTGCTTATCATGCAATAACGATTTCTGTTATTTACAAAATGGCGCATTTTTAGCAATAACGCCCAGTCTTATTGCACAAAACGCCAATATTGAGCAATAAGCCATGTTATGTAAAATACCCCTGCTCTATCACCGGTCGGCTGGAAAGGTTTGTCAAAAGTTAAGTTTGTGTTTCATTATATGGTTCTGCCGTTATCTGATATTCGTCTTCGTAAACGATATAGCCCGGACGCTCAGTACAAATAGCATGCACATGAATGCCGTGGCCTTCTATTATTGATGATAGCTGTCTCATCTTTTCAATATGTTCTTTTGCTGTTGGTTTAAACCAACTAATTGCCTTATTCAGTGCATGCGGCTTTGATGAGCGGTTGAATGATTTTGGCTTTTCCAAATTAGCGTTAAACCACTTACGAATATCTTTTACCAAATCATCTTCATATTTATATAAGAACCCTTTTTCGCGGAGATCAGCAAGTGTCTGGAAGATGCCCTGCCTTTTTCCGGAATCACTATCATGCTGATCAATGACGAATCGTATATACATATTATTTTATAGCTGCTTTTTGATGGATTATATAAATGCAAAGGGGCACTGTCAAGCCGTTTCTAAACAAAGCCCCTACCCCTCAAATCCCTCCTGCTTGAAATGCCCGTCAAGCGCGAGGCTCTTTTTAATCCCAATTCTTCGCATTACGACAAAGCTCGTGCAGTCTGTAAAACTGTACTCCTTGTCTTTTCGCTCAACAAAAAGCTTCCATGCCTCAGTCTCATCATTCTGTGTCACCCAGATATTTTCAATCTGAGGCGAGTTGCGCAGAATGCTTCCAACAAAGAGGGCTGTTTCATGGCCAAGGCGTGCTGATACGAGAGTGATGATTTCATCAAAGATGTAGTTTGTAGTAACAAGCTTGCCCTTGAATGCGGCAACGATGTTTTTTATTCTCCTATGGTCCGGGTCTTTGCGGTTGATGTATGCATAGATTGCGCTTGTATCAAAAAATATTTTTCCGGTCATTTCTTCCTGTAGAGCCACCTGTCATGGTCTCTGCCGTAGGCCTCGCGATCCTCGGCAACACCCTCAATCGCAGAAATGGAGAAAGCGCCGGTCTTTGCTGCATAACTGTCAAGGATTTCCCTTAATACTTGTGAAATACTTTTTTTCTGATGATTTGAAATATCCTTCAAATAATTATATTGTTTCTCTTCAAAAAGAATCTGGGTTCTATGCATTACATCACCTCCTTATACATCATACAATAAGATGTAGTAAAAATCAAGATGTGGGCGTGCAAATAGAGTTCTCGCCTGCTGATTTTCACTCAGCGCGTGATTTACATGATTCTAACCATACATGTATAATTCCTGCATGAATCTTTATCTCATTGACGGAAATTCTTACGTCTATCGCGCATTTTATGCGATTAAAGGGCTGACGAATTCCAAGGGCTTTCCTACAAATGCAATCTACGGGTTTACCACCACTCTGCTTAAAATCATAAGAGAGAAAAAGCCTGACGGTGTTGCTGTTTTTTTTGACACGCCCGAGTTGACTGAAAGGCACAGGATTTTTAAGGAATATAAGGCGCATCGGCCGGAGACTCCGGGTGAACTTGTTCAGCAGCTGCCTCGCATAAGGGAAATGATAAAGGCTTTTAACATCAGTATCTTTGAGATGCCGGGATATGAGGCAGACGACCTCATCGGCACAATAGCAAAAGAAGCAGCTAAAAAGAGGTCAACTGTTTTTATAGTTACTGCCGACAAAGACATGCTCCAGCTTGTTGATGAGAATATAAAGATATACGACCCTGTGAAAGACCGCATACTTGATGGTGAATATGTAAAAGAAAAATTCGGGCTTGACCCTGAGAGAGTTCCTGAATTTATGGCATTAACAGGAGACGCTGCTGACAACATCCCCGGCATTAAGGGCATTGGGGAAAAGACGGCAAAGGAATTGCTGACAGCATTTAGGGGGCTCGATGAACTGCTTTCTCACCCTGAGATGATAAAAAAGGAAAGGCTGAGAAGCCTTGTTTCCGAAAATGCCGATATTGCAAGGCTGAGCAAAAAACTTGCAACAATAGACACATCTGTCCCTATTGATTTTGACCTGAAGGAATGCAGGCTGAAAGAACCGGATTGGTTAAGGCTTTTGTCTTTGTTCAGTGAATTTGAATTCACCAGCCTTAAGAAACTTGTGCCCTCAGCAATTGCTTCGGAGAAGAATTACGAGACTGTGCTTTCTAAGGATAAACTTAAGGCGGTTGCAGCAGCCATTAAAGGTGGGTTTGCGTTTGATGTTGAGGCAACAGGCAAAAATCCGATGGCTGACAGCATTGTCGGGTTCTCGGTTAGCGCTGAAAAAGAAACAGGATATTACATTCCTCTCCGGCATTCGTATCTGGGAGCGCCGGAACAGATCGGCATGAAAGAAGCGCTTGATATAGTTGCACCGATTTTTGAAAATCCCGATATAGCGAAGATAGGGCATAATCTTAAATATGACACCATGATGCTCAAACAGGAAGGCGTTGTTACAAAAGGCAGGCTTTACGACACAATGCTTGCGTCATATCTTATAAATCCGAATAAACCCAATCACAGCCTTGAAGATGTTGGCTTTGAGTATCTTTCCCGAAGGAAAAAGACATTTGCAGAGGTTCTGAATAAAAAGAAGTCATTTGCAGACGTGTTTGTTGAGGAAGCAACAAAGTATTCGGCAGAAGACGCTCTGCTTGCGTTTGAGCTTAAAGATATTTTGTTTGAAAAGCTAAAAGAGGCTGGCATTGAAGGAGTATATTTTGATATAGAGGCGCCCCTGATCCCTGTGCTTTCAGATATGGAAGAGGCAGGGGTGAAAATAGACGTGGATAAGCTGAACGATATATCAAAAGAGCTGGCAAGGGAGCTGGACTCCACGCAGAGAAGGATTTTTTTCCTTTCAGGCGAAGAGTTTAATATAAACTCGCCAAAACAGCTTGCAAAGGTTCTATTCCACAGCCTCGGACTCAAACCCGGCAAAAAAACAAAGACCGGCTTTTCAACTGATGTCAGCGTACTTGAAGAGCTTGCGATGTCGCATGAGCTTCCGCGTGAGATACTGAACTGGAGAAGCCTGAATAAGCTTAAGACGACCTATGTGGATGCCTTGCCGGTGCTTATAAATCCCAAAACAGGCCGCGTGCATACCTCGTTCAACCAGACCGCTACAGCCACGGGCAGGTTGAGCAGCAGCGACCCGAATATGCAGAACATACCTATCAAAGGAGAATGGGGCAGAAGGATAAGGGAGACTTTTATTGCTGACAAAGGCAATCTTCTTCTGTCCGCTGATTACTCGCAGGTGGAGCTCAGGATACTTGCACATCTAAGCAAAGACGAGGTATTGGTTGAGGCATTCAGCAAGGGGATTGATGTTCACGCAAAAACAGCATCAGAGATATTCGGGGTGACGATTGATAAAGTTACAGATGAAATGAGGCGCACCGCAAAGACAGTGAACTTCGGCGTTATCTACGGCATGTCGCCATTCGGCCTTTCAGAGGCGCTGTCCATACCGCATGACGAGGCGAAGAAGTATATAGAAAGATATTTTGAGAGGCATCCCGGCGTAAAGCAATACATAGAGGCGGCGATGGCCGAGGTAAGGCAGAAAGGATATACAGTGACATTGGCGGGCAGACGAAGGCCGATACCTGAGATACGCAGCCAGAATTCAAACGCAAGGGCACAGGCTGAACGGCTGGCTGTAAACTCACCGATACAGGGCAGCGCAGCAGACATAATAAAAATAGCGATGATAAATATCAGGAAAAAACTCAAGGAAGAACATCTTAGAGCAAGGATGATTCTGCAGGTACACGACGAGCTTTTATTTGAAGCCCCCGAATCGGAGCTTAATCTTGTAACGGATATGATTAAAAAAGAAATGGAAGGCGCTGTAAAATTGTTGGTTCCTTTGAGGGTTGATATCGGCGCTGGAAGAAATTGGGCAGAAGCGCATTGACCCGAAAACTGCAATTGAATTGTGCTTGCATGGACACGAATGCCTTCAAAGTCTTTTGATTTCAACAAGATTTTATAGGATGCCGTAATACAATTCTCAATCGCTGATTGAATAATTACATGTAAGTCAAGAATTGTATTACGGCATGTAAAAGGTGTTGCTGCAAAATACTTTTCAGTCATCCATGTCCATGCTAAAAGCATTTTCAGGGTTGATATTTTTGACAAACCTGCTACAATGTATTCTATGAGAGGAGGTGGATATGAAAATAAGGGTTAAGAGCACGAGCAAAAAGACCGTAAAACCGTCAAAAAAGACGGGAAAAATAAAAGATAAAAAGCCTGCTAAAAAAACAGAGAAGAAGGCTGTTACAAAAGGGAAGACAAAGGCAAAAAAGCCAATAAAATCAAAGAAAGAGATTAAGGAACAGAAAAAAGCGGTCTCAAAAAAACCAGCGGTCAGAAAAGCAGAGAAAGAGAAAAAAACGGCCGTCAGGAAGAAAGCAACGGAAAAGGCAATAAAAAAAGAACTCAAAAAAATTGCCCTCCCCGCGAAAAAGATAGCGCACATCCCGCAGAGGACTATAGAAAAGATAGAAAGGGAAGTTAGGGTTTTTGTCTCCCCTCAAGAGTACGGAGTTGCAGTTACAGCAAAAAAAGCTCTTCCTGCCGAATATGGCGAGGACAGGATTACATTAATGACAGTTGATCCGTGGAAACTTTTTGCCTACTGGGAAGTAAAGGAAAATACACTGTCAAAGATTAAGGGAACGCTTGTTTTAAGGGTCTATGATGTTACAGGAATCTATTTTGACGGCAAAAATGCCAATCTAATTTTTGACATCCCTGTTTTCGGAAGAATAGGAGACAGCTATATAGGCGTGGGGCCTGACAAGGCATTTATCGTTGAGATAGGCGCTGTTTCAAAGGCAGGGGATTTTGTTGCAATAGCGAGGTCAAGTCAGGCAGCAACGCCGGCATTAAAAGTTGCCAAAGAAGAAGGCGCTCTGCCGCAGGAAATATACGAAGTCGGCCCTGTAACAGGGTATTTTTAAAATGGGTTATCGCAAGGACGCCGTGTCTGTCTTTCTGCAATATTAAACTACCTCTGTAACATTACAAGGCGTTAATGCGATCTATTAGCTCTACAAGTTCACAGGCGGTGCTATCCGCTCAGAGACTTCAGCCCCTATTCTGATAGACCCGTGAATCTTGCCTCAATCCAGTCACAGCATCCTTGCTAACTTTTTGCTTTTGTTCCACGTGGAACAATTTTCCTTCGCGCCGCTCCACGAAGCCGGCGCCATCCGCCCATGCTCCTTGCGCCTCAACAGGCACAAGCCAAACAACCAATAATGCAACAACCGCTAAAATTTTCAAAGGTTTTTTCGTCATTTATGGTTAATGCCTCAAATTAGTGTCGCAGTGAAACGGAGTCGGCTGACGTGAGTTGTTGGGTGATATATTTCTCTCTTTCTTCGCATAGCACCAGTTGTTCACGCTTTGGTTCAATGCCGTAATTATGCTCCTGTATATATGCTGGAAAGTTAAAAACTAAAGCTTCGACAATTGAGCGTCTGTTTTCGATTTTTCCTCCAGAATGGTAGAAATGGTCGCGAGTGACGATATTGAAGCGGTCCCAGTATTTTCCCAGCATTTCATTTTTTCTGTAATCATTATGGTGCCATGTTGAAAGTATAAAACGAGCTTTAGTAGCAGATAGAAGCTCGAAAAGACGGTGTTCGTCATCTTCAGTCCAACCACTGTAATAATCAACATACCGGCCTATATACGGCGGGTCACAGTATATGATGTCCCTTCCGGTTGCAAGAGAAATTATATTTTCAAAGGGTTCGTTAAGAAACTGCCATTCAGGCTGAATAAGACAAGCTACGTTATGTACCTGATTCACGATTTTAGTAATATAGGATTTACTAAAACGCTCCGGCTTCTGACAAAAAGGAATGTTCCATTCACCTTTCCGGTTAAAACGCATCATGCCGTTAAACCCTGCCCTTGAGAGGAAGAGGAAATCCAACGGATTATGCTCTCGATTGAAGCGGTCTTTGACATAGGTAAAATGCTTGTATCCTTTATTACCTGCTTTTCGCAGTATTTCGCCCTCCCTCTGCAGGTACTCACGGACAATTATTGGAGTAATTTCTCTTTCCTGAACAGCATGGTAGAATCGAATTATATGAGGATTTGTATCGTTGAGAATAGCTTTTCTAAAGCCGGAATTAAATGCTACGACGCCTGTTCCAAGGAAGGGTTCGATCCAACGGCCGGGGACTTCCGGCACGAGAGCTTGAATCCAGGGCACTAGTTTGGTTTTAATTCCCTGGCTTTTTATCGGAGGAGTAATTACTCTCATCAACTCTTCTTTTTAGTGGCCACCGGAACAATTATATTCTTAAATTTCTTGTTTCCTTTGAAATCTATGAAGTCTTCGATGCGTTTAATTGCAACAGCCTTCCTGCCTTTCTTCATTGTGGTCAGCCCATAGTTCATCCAGTATTCATCAAACCAATCTTCCCCAAGCTTTGCAAAGACTCCATTCCCTTTAAGAATGTCTTCTATGCATGTTATCGAGCCGATATTCGCTGTGTTACCTGAACCTTGACGATCACTTGCAAGTTGCCATTTCTCACATACGAAAAACTGAAAATCCTTAATTACGGAGGCGATTGAACGGAGGCTTTCAACCTTTGTTACCTTCCTATGTCCAATTCGCTTTGACTCCACTGTCTCGTCATCGAGCTCTTTGACCTTTATGACTTCAGTTTCGTCCAAATCTTTGCCGTCCGCGCGTGAGTAAATGATTCCTAGTGTGCTGTCCCTAACGCTTCTGTACACTTTTTGCAGTGTCATTCTGGCTTGTCCAGAATCGTTCCCCTTCTAAAAGAAAGATTCCCGACAAGCGGGAATGACAGAATTGTGTAAACTTATTTATGAGACACCACACTAGGCAGAAATGCCCTGAGTATTCATCATATGGAAACTGTATGTTCTTTGAAGAAGTGCGATATTTAAAATAAGCGCCATGGCTGCCTAAAGTAAAGCCGTTTACATGACCTGGTGCATTCGGGTCTCGATATGTAGTCTTAAGGTCTACTGCAAACTTGATGGTAGGGTCTTCCTGGCTTACAAAGCTTAAGTCCGGATACCAATTCTGATGCTCTGCGAGGACAATCGAGAATTTGTTTTCTTCTGCGAACTGCAAAATCTGCGGGAATAGGTGAATCTCCAGTATTTTGGAAACAATTTTGGTGTCTGAACTGATGGTATAGATATTTTTATAAATGTCTATAAACCCTTTAACTGTCCACCCTCCATCGCTGGCGCTGATATGTTCTGCTAAGCCGTTCACAAAATCGTGCAAAGCAACGGAAAATGAACGTTTCGCTTCATCACGCATAGATTTGTTCAATTTTGCCATTACCTTATTTTACCTCTGTCGCTTATTTTTTGTTACCCAACAATCAATACCTTCGCTTTCGCTTTTTTCGATAATTTAGAACAATATAGCACAAAATTGTTTCACGTGGAACAATTTACACCGGCGGC
>CAZHHV010000090.1:2234-8220 GCA_964532335.1 uncultured Nitrospiraceae bacterium | reverse complement strand
GTCGTAAAGGTTTTGTCTACGACTCGTAGAGAGACGCATAATATTTTGATTTCTACATATCCATTATCTTCTTCCTCAGTATCAATATCTCAAAAGCCATGGAAGCCATTGAAACCAGTGTGTTGAGATAATTCACATCAGCATCAAGAACCGAATCATTCCCGTTGTCCGCATAAAGCAAAGCCACTGCCCTGTCTCTTATGCTTATCGGAATTGTGAGGCTGTCCTGCGGTGTTCCTGAAAGTATTTTTATAAGCTCTTTATTGCCAGGTGACTTGAGTACAGGGCCCCTGTAATAAGCCTTTTTCACAAGAACATCGTTAAATATCGACGCGTCGCCTCCCGAAGATAATGCATTGATTTCAACTCCTTCAACTGTTAAGCCCTTAGCCTTCCACCCTGAAACCCGATTGCCTTTCACTATAAACAGCGCCACTCTTTTTGCAGCCTTCTGCGCCTCACTTATGAGAATCCCTGCAATCTCTTCTTTTTCGGTCACATTTGCAAATGCCTCTTTTATTTTCTTGAGTTCCTCCGAATCTGCAGCGACAACCTGTTTTTCTTCCTCAATGCGGTCAAAAATACTTATATATCTGAGGTCTCTTTTAATGCTGTAGTATTTCTCAAGCGCATAGAGAATCCTCAGTTCCGATGCGGCATAAGGGATTACGTCATAGCCGCTGATAAACCTGAAATCATCCACTGCCTTCATATCCTTGGGGTCCAGCATTGCCATATGGAGCCTGTTTTTATCTTTTTTAAACGGGATCGCCTTGTATTTCTCCGCCATCTCCTTGTTTATTGCAGAGATGGTCTCTTCATCTATATTCACCAGCTGCGAAGGCTCAGCAACAGGAATCTTGAGATGGCGGCTAAGGAATTTTGTGAATTCGTCTTCTGTAAGAATGCCGAGTTCAACAATGTTTGTTCCTATCCTGCCTCCGAAAATAACCTGCCTTTCAAGCGCAAGCCTCAGGTGCTCCTTTGTAATAAGCCCTTCTTTAATTAATACCTCGCCAAGTTTCATATGCTTATTTTATACCATACTTTGACAGCCTGTGCCTGAGTGAACGGAAAGAAAGGTTCAGCAGCCCTGCCGCTTCAGTCTTGTTCCCGTTTGTAATCTTCAGGGCATTCAAAAGATATTTCTTTTCCATGCCTTCAATAATGCCGTCAAGGTCTACTCCGTCTTTAGTGATATCCGACGTATATTCAGCGCCTCCAGAAAACATCAGGATCTCATTCGGCACATCCTCAATGGTTATCTCACCCTTATCCGTTAAAAGCGCTATTCTCTCTATTACATTTTCAAGCTCTCTTACGTTTCCTTTCCACGGATACTCCATGAAAAGCTTCATGACCTGGGGAGATACCTTCCTCTCCGCAAATGAGAACTTTTTCAGAAAATGCTCCACAAGCAGCGGGATATCTTCCTTTCTCTCTCTCAGAGGAGGAATATGCAGTGGGACAACATTTAACCTGTAATATAAATCCTCTCTGAATCTGCCTGCGGAAATTTCTTCTTTAATGTCCTTATTTGTAGCGGATATTATTCTCACATCCACCTTTATATCAGCAGTGCCGCCTACCCTCCTGAACGTGCTGTTCTCAAGCACTCTCAGCAGTTTTGCCTGAAGGTTGATTGACATCTCGCATATCTCGTCAAGAAAAACACTCCCGCCGTCAGCTATCTCAAAAAGGCCCTGTTTATTATAGGCCGCGCCTGTGAATGCGCCTTTCATATGCCCGAAGAGTTCACTCTCCAAAAGACCTTCAGGAAATGCAGCACAGTTTATATCAATAAACTTTTTCCCTTTTCTTGGGCTTAGGTTATGAACAGCTGTCGCAACCAATTCCTTGCCTGTGCCGCTTTCACCTGTTATTATGACATTGGAATTGCTCTGCGCAATCCTCGGTATAATGCCAAGCAGTTCCTGCATCTTAGGATTCTTCCAGAAAATATTGCCGAATTCGTATGTTGTCTTTATCTTTTCGCGGAGTATCGAAACCTCTTCGCTCAGTTTACGCTTTTCAAGCGCTTTTTTTACTACAAGCCTTATTTCATCTATCTTGAACGGCTTGTGTATATAATCATAAGCTCCAAGCTGCATTGCCTCTATCGCAGACTCTGTTGTGCCGAATGCCGTTATCATGATTACAAGTGTATCAGGAGAAGTCTCACGCACTTTTTTGAGTATCTCAAAACCATTAACCTTCGGCATGTTGATGTCTGTGATTACCATGTCAAATATGTCCTTGTTGAGAAGACTTATTCCGTCAATGCCGCCTGCAGCGAGGGTAACATCATAGCCTTCGCCTTCAAGGAGGATTCCGAGAACCTCCCGCATGCTTTTTTCATCCTCTACAATCAGAATTTTCCCTTTATCAAGATTTTCCATTGTCATAGACTCGTAGAGCCGTCAGGTATTATAACTTTAAAGACCGTGCCCTCACCAGGATTACTGCTCACATTTATCTTTCCTTTATGTTCTTCAATAATTCTGAATGCAATAGCCAGTCCGAGCCCTGTGCCCTCATCTTTCGTAGTAAAAAAAGGATAAAAAATTTTTCCAATATTTTCCTGCAGAATACCAATGCCTGTATCTTTAAAAACCACCTCAACAGAATTGCCTGCCCGTCTTGTACTGACTGAAAGCTCTCCTCCGTCAGGCATTGACTCTAAGGCATTCATCCCAAGATTCAAGAAGACCTGATGCATTTTCTGACGGTCAGCATTGACAGAAAGAGGCATATCGAACTCCTTTGTGATAGAAATATCATTCCTTGCGGATGCTGTGTTTTTTAGTAATTCAAGTGTGTCATCAAGCACAAGATTGAGGTCGAAAGCGCTGAACTCAGCAGCCCTCGGTGTTGAATACATAAGAAAATCTGTGATTATCTCATTCAGCCTCTCCATCTCTTTCAATGCTATTTCTGTCAGCCTTTCTTTTTGCTCCTTTGCCGCCCTGTCCTCTCTCAGCATTTCTATCGACCCTTTAAGAGAGGCTAACGGATTCCTTATCTCATGCGCTATATTCGCAGATAGTTCGCCTATAGCAGCCCATTTTTCCTTATGCTTTATATCCATCTCCATCTTTTTAAGCATGGTTATGTCATGAAATATCCCGATAAAACCTGTTTTTCTTCCGGTAACATCCATATGCGGCGAGATGATCAGGTTAATAATCCTGCTGCCTTCCCTTGGATGACTTATCACACCCTCTGTACGTTCTATGTCAAGCAATTGCCCCGAAAATCCCCCTCTTCTCGGCGAGTCGCCCCCGCACTCAGGCGGGTTCGCTGAGGAGAACGAGGCGACCATCCCCCCTTTGTCAAAGGGGGGGATTTTCCCCCTCTTTAGTAAAGAGGGGATGGGGGGATTAATAAAAGGGAATATCGCAGTTATCTTCCGGTTAAATGCATTTTCCCGCGTAATTCCGGTTATATCCTCTGCCGCTTTATTAAATATCAGAATACTGCTACCAATATCCGTTGTAAATATTCCGCTCGGAATACTCTCAATAAGCTCCTTGTTGAAAAGCGAAAGCTCCTTCAGGTTAGAATCGGTCTGTTCAAGGGCTATCGTTGTCTTCTCAAGCCTTGAAGAGAGATAACCGCTCAGGAATGCCATCATATAAAAAGCAGATATGTGCACAAAAATATTGTAAAGAAAATCTTTTTCATTAAGCGCTGGGTCATACTTTATCGGGAGGAGTTTATAATACTGAAGATCTATCATGACTCCATAGAGAATACTGCTGAATGTGGCAATAACATAACCTGCCTTCCTGTTAAGGACTGCGCTTGCCGACATTACTGCAAGAAGCATAATAAATGAAAACCAGCTTTCAATCCCGCCTGTGAGATATATAAGGACATTTATAGCCGCAACATCCATAAAAATCTGGAAGTATGCAAATGTAAAATATGTTTTTATTCTGTCAATTAGAAAAGCATAAATTATTGTCAGGGAATAAAGCGCTACTATAAGATTCGAAGTGGCGCGTGGATAAGGAAAACTCCTGTATCCGACCTGAAGCAAAAAAAACGAACCCAGAAGGAGTGTGATAAAAACAACCCTTATGGAAATAAGGGCCTTTACCTTTTTAAGCAGGGTATCATTCATTCATATAATGGTGTCAGTTTTTAGTGTCTGTGTCAGTGACAAATCTTACTGACACTAACCACTGACACTGGATACTGATTTACTGACACTGGCACTAATCACTTTATCAGCGTAATGAGTTTAAATATCGGCAGATACATTGCAACTACTATAAAACCTACCGACCCTCCGAGGAATACCATCAACATGGGCTCCATCATGGATGTCAGGGCGTTGACTGCCGCATCAACCTCATCATCATAAAAATCAGCAATCTTATTGAGCATTGTATCAAGCGCGCCTGTTGACTCACCTACAGAAATCATGTGGGTAACCATCGGAGGGAATACCTTGGCTTTGGTTAACGGTTCAGCAAGGGTCTTTCCGCCAGTAACCTGCTTTCTTACCTCCATGATTGCATATTCAATCACCTTATTCCCTGAAGTCTTCGCTGTTATCTCAAGCCCGTCCAGTATCGGCACGCCGCTGCTGACAAGCGTCCCGAGTGTCCGCGTAAACTTTGCCACGGCAACTTTATTCAGAAGAACCCCGAATATGGGCAGTTTCAATAGTATCCTGTCTGTTATATGCGTGCCCTTTTCTGTGCGCCTGAACTGCTTTAGCGCAACAACAATACCGACTATCGCGCCTCCTGTCAGAATACCGCCTATTCCTGCGAGAAACTTACTCAGGCTGATAATCATCTGCGTTGGAAGTGGAAGCGTTCCTCCAAGTTGTGCAAACATCTTTTCAAATGTCGGGACAACAAATATCATTATGATTGCAATTGCCGCAATAGCAACAGTAGAAACAACTATCGGATATACCATCGCGCCTTTAACCTTCTTCTTTAATTTCATTGCCTTTTCTATGTACGCCGCAAGCCTGTTAAGAATTGTATCAAGGATGCCGCCTGCCTCGCCTGCCGCCACCATATTCGCATACAGTTCTGAAAAAACCCTCGGGTGTTTTTTCAACGCATCAGCATAAGTAGAACCGGCCTCAACATTCTCCTTAATCTCTCCCAGCACTCTGGCGAGTGTCTTGTTCTCAACCTGCGTTGAAAGAATATCAAGCGCCTGCACAAGCGGAAGTCCTGCATCTATCATTGTAGAGAACTGCCTTGTAAATACAACTATGTCCTTGTCATTTACTTTCCCCTCGCCAAAGCCGCCGAATAATTTTTTCCCGGCCTTCTTTTCAGTAATCAAAGTCGGTGTTATATTTTTTCTTCTGAGCTGCGCTTGAACCTCTTCTTTTGTAGCCGCAGTAATCTCGCCTGATTCTATAACGCCTCTTGTAGTCTTGCCTGACCACTGAAACACTGTTGCCATTTATTACCCCCTTCCCTTTGCTGCAGTTCCCGACACCCTTTGGAGCATTGTAATCAACTCCTCAGGAACAGACGAACGCCCTATCGCATCCTCATAGGATAGAAGTCCTCTGGTGTAGAGATCAAATAAAGACTGATTCATCGTCTGCATTCCGAATCTCGCCTGTCCGGTCTGCATCATGGAATATATCTGATGCACCTTGTCTTCTCTTATCAGATTCCTTATCGCAGGGTTTGGTATAAGCAGCTCTACTGCGAGAACCCTCCCCGGTCCGGTTTTCCTGGCTATAAGCTGCTGCGCCAGTATCCCTTCAAGGACAAATGACAGCTGAGTTCTTATCTGTTCCTGCTGATGCGGCGGGAACACGTCTATTACACGGTTTATCGTCTGGACAGCAGAATTTGTATGGAGTGTTGCAAGCGTTAAGTGCCCTGTCTTCGACACGGTAAGCGCTGCCTCTATGGTTTCCAGGTCACGCATCTCGCCTATAAGCACGACATCAGGGTCCTGTCTGAGGACATACTTCAAGGCATTTTTAAAAGATGAT
>CAZHHV010000090.1:0-2224 GCA_964532335.1 uncultured Nitrospiraceae bacterium | reverse complement strand
ATTTACCTCTCTCTGGTTAATCAGGGATTTCTTGTGGTTATGAATATATTCTATAGGATCCTCTACTGTTATTATATGGTCCTGCCTCTCGGAATTTATTCTGTCAACCATAGTGGCAAGCGTCGTAGATTTACCGCTCCCTGTCGGCCCTGTAACAAGAATCAGACCGCGCGGCTTCTTGACAAGATCGTTGACAATTTCAGGGAGGCCGAGATCCTGAAACGTCTTTATCTGAAACGGGATAGTCCTGAATGCGGCTGCGACAGCGCCCCTCTGCATAAATACATTCCCTCTGAACCTGCTCAGCCCCTTCACCCCGAATGACAGGTCCAGTTCATTGCTTTCTTCAAATTTATGTTTCTGTGCGTCTGTAAGAACACTGTAGCAGAGCGCTTTTGTCTCAGCTGGGGCTAATTGCGGATGGTCCAGCAGGATGAGTTTCCCGTCAATCCTTACACGAGGCGGGCTTCCTGTTGTTATGTGAAGATCCGACGCCCCTTTTTCTATCATTATCTTAAGCAAGTCATACAGTGTTGCCATCTATTCCTCCTAATCTCCGAAAGTAACTCTCAACACTTCTTCAATTGTAGTAACGCCTTCTTTTACTTTTGTCAGCCCGCTCATCCTCAACGTCTTCATGCCTCCTCTTATGGCAGCCTTTTTAAGTTCAATTGCCGACGCCCCTTCAAGTATAAGTTTCCTGACCTCCTCATTGACAACCATTATTTCATAAAGCGCTATCCTTCCCTTGTAACCTGAGTTGTTGCATACAGAGCACCCTTTCCCCTTATAACACTTAACAGTCCTTGCCTCTTCTTCCGAAAACCCCAGGCTTATAAGAGTCGGCAAAGGGACCTTCTCTTCCACCTTCTCGCATTCTTTACATATCTTCCTTGCCAATCTCTGAGCCATTATAAGTATAACAGATGATGACACTAAAAATGGTTCAATTCCCATATTCATCAATCTGCTTACACTGCTCGGAGCATCGTTTGTATGCAGGGTGCTCAGAACAAGATGTCCTGTTAAGGCAGCCTTAACCGCTATCTCAGCGGTCTCAAAATCACGTATCTCGCCGACAAGTATAATATCAGGGCTCTGCCTCAAAAAAGAGCGCAGGGCAGAGGCAAATGTGAGCCCTATCTCCTCTTTCATCTGCACCTGATTTATCCCAAGAAAATTATATTCTATAGGGTCTTCGGCAGTCATTATGTTTATATTGGGTTTATTCAGATAATTTAACGCTGAATAGAGCGTCGTTGTCTTTCCGCTTCCTGTGGGTCCCGTAACAAGTATCATGCCGTAAGGCTTATTAAGACATTCCAGAAATCTCTGCAGCGCCTCTTCTTCAAAGCCAAGCTTTGTAAGGTCTACCTGCAATGATGCTTTATCAAGAATTCTCATAACTGTCTTCTCTCCGAAAAGGCAGGGGAGGATAGAAACACGGAAATCCACTTCTTTTTTCTTGCCCAGCCTGAGCTTAATCCTGCCGTCCTGCGGAAGCCGTCTTTCCGAGATATCAAGTTTAGCCATTATCTTCAGCCTTGAGACTACGGAGTTTTTAATCCTCAGAGGCAGATTCATTGCCAGGGCAAGAACGCCGTCAACCCTGTATCTGACTCTCACAGAGTTCTCGTAAGGCTCAATATGAATATCGCTTGCGCCTATTTTTATTGCATTTATAAGAATACCGCTTACAAGTTTTACAATCGGCTCTTCAATCTCCCCTCTTGCGCCCAGCATCGCCTCTTCAGAGACATGCTCAACGTCATCAAGCGCATCACCGACAATCCTGTCAAATTCATCAACATCAACCGTAGGTCCTTCTCCGAAAGCTCCGACCTCTTCTTCGCCTGTAATGTCAGTGTCTGACAGAGTATAGTCCTTTGCCTCAAGCTTCATCGCCTTTTGCGCTGCCTGTGCCTGAGGCTGGGCAGCCACAACCCCGGCAACTTTGCCTCCGTAATATGTGGTTATGGCATTTATCAGCGCAGATTCCGTTGCTATAACAACCTCAACGTTATACCCGGTCATAAACTTTATGTCATCCACGGCAAACACATTTGAAGGGTCTGCCATCGCTACCGTCAATGTCGCGCCTATCCTCGTAAGAGGCATTATCATATACTTCTTCGCCATGGCAGCTGTTATAAGCTTTAAGACAGATGGATCTATCTTGTATTCAGTTAGGTCTATAGCTGACATCCCGTACTGCTTGCTCAGG
>CAZHHV010000089.1:3975-8232 GCA_964532335.1 uncultured Nitrospiraceae bacterium | reverse complement strand
CTCGGCAAAAACATGATAGGCACATTCTACCAACCAAAACTTGTATGGATAGATATTGATACATTAAAGACCCTGCCGCAGAAAGAGTTTTTTGCAGGGCTTGCTGAGGTGATCAAATACGGCGTGATATGGGACGCAAGGCTGTTTGCGTTTTTAGAGAATAACAGAGACAAAATTCTTAGGCTGGATGAGAAGTCATTAACTCACATAATCAAACGCTCCTGTGAGATTAAGGCAGAGGTCGTCTCAAAAGATGAGAGGGAAGCTGGTCTGAGGGCAATATTGAATTACGGGCATACGATAGGTCATGCAATAGAGACAGTGACCGGATATAAAAAATATCTTCATGGTGAGGCGCTTGCCATCGGGATGCACGCTGAGGCAAGACTGGCAGAAAAACTTGGCATTGTTAGTGGAAAATCAGTTCAGAAAATAAAAGCCCTTATAAACTCTTACTGCCTGCCTTCAGAGATGCCATCAAAAATTGACGTGAATTCTCTTCTTGCCTCTATGCAGCTTGACAAAAAAGCAGTTGCAGGAGAGTTGAAATTTATACTGCCAGAACGGATCGGAAAAGTGAGGATTCAGAAAAGCATCGAGGGAAGGATTATAAGAGAGGCCTTAAAGACAACCTGAGGACTTTTCATTTACTTTTTCTCACCCTTCCCCAAAAACTTCCTTACATCCCCGACGCGCATTGTAATCCTTCGGGTATCAAGATATTCAAGAATTGGAAGTGCATATTTTCTTGAGGTATTCAGGATGTCTCTGAACTCTGCGACTGTCATCTCCTTCTTTTTGCTGAAAAATCTCTTAAGGACATTGATTATTTTTTCGTAAACAGGCTTTGTGATATACATTGTCTCATTAATCCTAACAAGACTTCCCTGTTTTACCATTAGCTTGAGAATATCATCAAGCTGTTTCTGCTGGAGATTTAATGCCTTTGCAATCTCTTCTTTCAGTGGAGGCTGAAAGCCTGACTGCTCAAGCATATTCAGAATCTTTGTCTCAATGCCTTTATCAACCTCTGATAATGAGACTTTAAAGAATGAAAGGCGTATGAGGTCTTTGTCCATTACAACTTCCTTCATTGTTGCTGTAAGCGCATTAAAGATTTTCTGGTCAATCTTAAGCTGCGTCCTCACCTCTTCTTTAGGCATCCCTGTTTTCAAGGGATTTTGTTTATGAAAGGCATTCAGGATTTTATCAATGCTTGCCCTGATTGCATTTACCGCATCGCTGTGAATAATGATATTTTCATGCTGCACTATTGCGCCTTTCTGTTCCAGCGCTTTTACCGCATTCTGTATTGCAGGCACATCCGCATTTATCCAGCCTTCCAGCGTGGTAACAGCCAGCCCATTTATGCCTGCCTTTTTTATTTTCATTGCGATTTTCTCCTCAAGTGTTCCGAGTTCCAAAATCTTCAGGTCTTCAATCCCCTCGGCTCTCTTCCTCCTGCCCGGATGCGCATCAAGAATTTCTCCTCCGCCGATTGTCTCAACAGGCGAGAACCTCCTTATAATGTATCTGTCTCCTGACATTACAATAACAGGCTCATGAAGCCTCAATTGACAGTAGCAGCCTTCGCCGGGTTTTACTTCCTCAAGGTTATACAGTATTACCCTTGCAATCGTTTCAGATGTTCCTGAATGAAAATGCACAAGGCTTCTGTTTTTTAACACAGGTGAATCCTTGAGAAGTTCTATTTTTGCATCTACAGCCTTTGCAGGAGAAAATCTCCCGGGAACGACAACAACATCCCCTCTTTTCAGACTTTCTTTTTCCACTCCGGAAACATTTATCGCAACCCTTTGCCCTGCAAACGCAGTCTTTATTGATTTTCCGTGGCTGTGAAGCCCGCGCACCTTGCTGTTTATATTTGCCGGAAGTATCTCAACCGTTTCATCAACAGAAATACTTCCTGAAATGGCAGTGCCGGTAACAACAGTGCCGAATCCCTTCAGCGTAAAAACCCTGTCAATGGGAAGCCTGAAGAGCCCTTTTGTCAGCTTTGGTTTTACTGTTAAGGCAACCTCTCTGATTTTTTCCTTTAGGAGTTCTATATTCTTTCCTGTCTTTGATGAAACAGGGATTATCTCCGCTCCTTCAAGAAATGTCCCTTTCACAAAACCCTTTGCTTCTTCTGAAACAAGTTTTATCCAGTCATCTTCAACAAGGTCTGCCTTTGTAATCACAATCAGCCCTGATTTGATTTTAAGGAGATTGCATATTGAAAGATGCTCTCTGCTCTGCGGCATTATCCCTTCGTCTGCCGCAATAACAAGGATGACAATATCAATGCCTCCTGCGCCTGCAAGCATGTTTCTTACAAGCCTCTCGTGCCCGGGAACATCAATAATGCCTACTGTAAGTCCTTCAGGATAAGCAAGGTCTGCAAAGCCGAGGTCAATCGTAATGCCGCGTTCTTTTTCCTCTTTCAGCCTGTCAGGGTCTATGCCTGTCAGCGCCTTAACCAATGCGCTCTTGCCGTGGTCAATATGCCCTGCTGTGCCGAGTATTACATAATGCATAAATTCACTATATTGTAGTAAGCTTTATATGTGTAAGACAAGGAATAAAAATCTACACGGGGCTATGGCTGGATTGCCGATGGCTCGTAGAGAGGCAAGATTCACGGGTCTGCAGAATAGGGGCTGAAGTCTCTACGAAGTAGAGCGGATAGCCCCGCCCTAAGAACTTGTAAGATATTAATATATAGTACCAGCATTTGCACTTTTACAAAGGCAGTTTAATATTGCCGAAAGACAGTTATAGCCTCCATTTAAGGGCACATTTACAAATGGAAAAGATTGCCATAACAATGGGTGATGCAGCCGGAGTCGGGCCTGAGATAATTGCCAAAGCCCTTTACTGCGCTGAGATAAGAGACTTCTGCGCTCCGCTTGTAATCGGAAGCAGAATTGTCATGCAGGAGGCAATAGACCTGCTTAAGTTGCCGCTTAAATTAAGGCTGATTAAAACACCTGATGAATGCGCATCAGTAATAGGTACGATTGAACTTATTGATGCGGAAGCGCCTGAAGGTCTTGAAAAAAGAAAAGCAACAATAAATAACGGAAAGGCATGTGTCAGTTATATCAAAAAAGCAGTTGAACTCGCTCTGAATAAAAAAGTTGACGGAATTGTCACTGCGCCTATTTCAAAAGAGGCATTGAAGATGGCAGGCATGAAATGGCATGGCCACACTGAAATGCTTGCCGAACTTACAAATACCAAGGATTACGCAATGATGCTTGTCGGAGGACAATTAAGAGTGATACTTGTCACCATCCACACCTCGCTCAAAAGCGTTCCTGAAATGATTAAAAAAGAGGGTGTATTAAAGACAATCCTCCTTGCAAGAAAGGCGTGCGATATGCTGAATATAAAAAATCCACGGATTGCAGTCGCTGGATTGAATCCCCATGCTGGAGAAGCAGGCATATTCGGAGATGAAGAAAGAAATGAGATTATCCCTGCAATTGAAGAGGCAAAGAAACTTGGGATTCCTGTAACGGGTCCTTATCCTCCTGATACAGTCTTTCATAAAGCATACAAAGGAGAGATTGATATTGTTGTATGCATGTATCATGATCAGGGACTGATACCGTTGAAGATGATTGCCTTTGACAGAGGCGTGAATGTGACAATTGGATTGCCGATTATAAGAACTTCCCCTGACCACGGCACAGCCTATGACATTGCATGGAAAGGGATTGCCAATCCCTCAAGCATGCTTGAGGCAATTAAACTGGCTGCAAGGCTTGAGCTATAGATTTGGGCTAAAAAGATAACCCTTTTGTCTTTGTCACAAGCCAGCTAACGCGCTCTTTTTCAAGGAAGATTTTTATGCGCGCGGGAGTCTTAAGGTCGCCGACAATATAGCCTGTCTGGTTTCCGATGGTTGCGATAACACGTAGGTCAAACTCGGCATTTGCCAGTTTTTCTTTTACCTCTATTTTCAGGTTTTCGTATTCTATCTTTATGCCTGAAAGAGATTTGAACTGCTCGGTCAGTATTTTTTTAATCAGGATGTATGTCATGCCACGGTCATCCTGATAATTGAACGAGACCTTTGCCATGACATTGTCAATCTCTTCTTTCTCTACAGCCGCTGCGCCTTCTTTTATCAGCTTTTTAATCCTGCTTTCGTCAGACGGCCAGACGAAGTAGATAAGCACCGGAGAAATGATTAGGATAAAAAGGACTAAGACAGACTTTTTGCTCATGGTATTCCTTATTTGTCATTCC
>CAZHHV010000089.1:0-3965 GCA_964532335.1 uncultured Nitrospiraceae bacterium | reverse complement strand
CATTCCCCGATTTAATCGGGGAATCCAGAAAAAAGACTGGATTCCGCATCAAATGCGGAATGACAGAAAAAAGATAGCCCTGCAGCAAGTCCATAAGGAATTTCATACTAACCCTCATGAGTTATATTATATTTCACATCAACCTTGATGTCTTTTCTCAGCGAATGATAAACAGAGCAGTATTTCTCCTGCGAGAGGGCTATTACCCTGTCCATCTTCTTTGGAGTTATGTTTTTCCCTGAGATATTTATGACCATCTCCATTGTCTTATAATACTGCGGCGGCGTAAGATTCCTCTCTCCCGAATAATCAATCTTAAAGCTTGTTATTTCCGCCCTCATTTTCTGCAGAAATGATACGACATCTATAGCAAGACATCCTGCAACGCTCATTAATAAGGTTTCTGTGGGTGAGCATCCCCACTGGAATTCAGCGTCATAATCAACCTCTTCGCCCCGCTGTGTTCTGCCGTGAAAAATTAATTCCTTTTCCCATGTTAAAGCGCCCTTATTTACAGGCGGTATCTTCTCCTTATATCCTGATAGGTCTAACGTCTCTTTTTCCTCTTCCATCTATTCTTCCATATATTTTTATGTTACGGCAATTATTGCATCTTTAATTACTTTAAGCATTTGCTTAAGATTTTCAATGCTGATGCTCAAAGGCGGCATTATCACAATGACATTCCCGAGCGGCCTTATGAAAACTCCGTTTTCCCTCGCATGATATGCAGCCTTCCAGCCCATCTTCTCTTCCCACGCATAAGGCTCTTTTGTATTTTTATCTTTTACAAGTTCAACCCCTGCCATAAGCCCTTTGTTCCTTGCGTCTCCGACATGGGGAAGTTCTGCTATTTCCTTAAGCCATCCTTCAAGCAGTTCTATCTTCGGCTTGAGATTCTTAAATGTTTCTTCCTTTTCAAATATATCAAGGCAGGCAAGAGCTGCTGCGCACGTCACTGGATTGCCTGTATAAGAATGTCCGTGGCAGAAGGTTTTCAGTTCTTTGAATTCACTCAGAAACGCATTATAGATTTCATGTGTTGCATTTGTAGCTGCCAATGGCAGATAACCTCCTGTAATGCCTTTTGAAACGCAGAGTATATCAGGAACAACTCCTTCATGCTCGCAGGCAAACATCTTTCCTGTTCTTCCGAATCCTGTGGCTATCTCATCAGCAATCATAAGCACATTGTATTTAGTGCATAATTCCCTGACACCCTTAAGGTATCCTCGCGGCGAAACTATCATCCCGCCTGCTGCCTGGACAAGCGGCTCGATTATGACTGCTGCAATCTCATCGGAATGTTCTTTTAGAATATTTTCCATCTCACCAAGGCACGCCAAGGAGCATTCAGGACAGGTTTTCCCAAGTTCGCACCTGTAGCAGTAAGGGGACGGAGCATTATACGTTTTAAATAAAAGCGGCTTAAATGTTTTGTGGAAAATATCAATGCCTCCGACGCTCACAGCGCCGAGCGTGTCGCCGTGATATGCATTTTTAAGAGAAAGGAATGCGTGTTTCCCTTCCACTCCTTTTCGCCTCGGCGAATCTCCGATATGCAGCCAGTACTGAAATGCCATCTTGAGCGCAACCTCAACAGAAGTTGAGCCGTTATCAGAATAGAAAACCTTGGTTAGTTTAGCGTTCAGCGTTCGGCGTTCAGCGTTTTTAGCTGACTGCTGACTGCTGACTGCTGACTGCTGGACTATCTTTATAAGTTTCTCCGCCAATCTTATTGCAGGGACACTGCTCAAACCCAAGAGCGTTGAATGTGAAATTCTGTCTATCTGCTCTTTGATTGCATCATCAATCTCTTTTTTTCTATGTCCGTGAATGTTTACCCACATTGAGGATACAGCGTCCAGATACCACCTGCCATAGATATCTTTTATGAAACAGTCCCTGCCCTCGGAAATAATGACAGGCTTTTCCTCAAGCCAGTCCTTCATCTGCGTGAACGGATGCCAGATATATTTTTTGTCAGATTCTTCGAGATGTCTGTTTTCACCAGAGATTTTCATAGCCCTATGATAACAGATTAAATTGAGGCGGCGTTAGTCCTTCTTTTTATCGTCAGGAACTGCCATGTGCCTTATAATCTTGCCTTCAACCAGATAAACAACCATCTCTGCTATATTCGTAGCATGGTCTGCGATGCGTTCGATATATTTTGATACATAGGTAATCCTCGTTGCCCTCGATACCGTATGTGGGTCCTGAATCATGAAGAAGAGGAGTTCATTGAAGACCTGGACATTGAGCATATCTACTTGATCGTCCCTTTTTATAACATCCATTGCGAGTTTCGAATCTCCCTTCACAAGGGCATCCAATGCATCCCTTACCATTCCCTGCGCTATTTCAGCCATGCGCGGAATATCAATATACGGCTTCAGCTGCGGCTCTTCATTCAGCTCTAACGCCCTCTCGGAAACATCAACAGCAAGATCGCCTATTCTCTCGAGGTCAGTTGTAATCTTCATGGCTGTTGTTATCAGCCTCAGGTCCCCTGCACGGGGCTGTCTCAGCGCAATCAGTCTTATGCATTCCTCATCTATCTCAACATCAATCGCATTCACCTGCGGGTCCTTGTCTATAACATCCGCTGCGAGCTTAGAATTCCTTTCAACAAGTGATTTTATCGAGTCGCTTATTGCCTTTTCTACCATTGAACCGAGTTTTAAAACTTTTCCCTTTAAGTCTGTCAGTTCTTTTTCAAATATAGTTGCCATATTATCTCCTATCCGAACCTTCCGGTAATATATTCTTCAGTAAGCCTGTTAGAAGGCGCGGTAAATATCCTGTCAGTCTTATCATACTCTACAATCTCGCCAAGATACATAAATGCCGTGTAATCGGAAACCCTCGCTGCCTGCTGCATATTATGTGTAACTATAATTATTGTCACTTCGTTCTTTAATTCTACAATAAGCTCTTCTATTTTTGAAGTTGCAGTTGGATCAAGCGCAGAGGTCGGCTCATCAAAAAGGAGAATCCTTGGATCAGTTGCAAGCGCCCTTGCTATGCATAGCCTCTGCTGCTGGCCTCCGGAAAGGTCAAAGGCAAGGTGATTAAGCCTGTCTTTTACCTCATCCCATAGCGCAGCGCCTCTCAGTGATCTTTCCACTTTCTCATCCAGCACCGCTCTCTTGCTGATTCCTCTCACCCTAAGCCCATAGGCGACATTTTCATATATTGATTTTGGGAAGGGGTTAGGTTTCTGAAAGACCATGCTTATCTGCATCCTTATCTCAATAGGGTCTATCTCAGGAGAAATGATATTGATATTGTCAGGATAGAGTGTAATCTCTCCCTCATACCTGTTATGGGGATAGAGGTCGTGCATTCTGTTAAAGCATCTAAGAAAAGTTGTCTTTCCGCAGCCTGAAGGCCCGATAAGTGCGCTTACTTTTCTGCGCTCTATCGGTAGGCTAATATCCTTCAGGGCATGAACACTGCCATAGTAGAAATTAAGTTTTTTGACCTCTGCTTTTAGTTCTTTTACCATTTTATCTTCCTTCTGAACCTATATCTGATATAAATTGCAAGCCCGTTCATGAGCAATGTAATTATCATCAATACTATTCCTGCTGCCGCTGCGTTTAACTGAAATTCATGCTGCGGCCTTGATACCCAGTTAAACATCTGTATCGGCATTACGGTAAACGGGTCCAACAGCCATTTGAATGATATGAAAGGAAATTCCGAAGAAAACGGCGACGTCGGAAGAAAGGCTATGAATGTAAGCGCTCCCACAGTAATTATAGGGGCGGTCTCGCCTATCGCCCTGGAAAGCCCGATTATAATCCCAGTCAGAATACCGCCTGTTGAATATGGAATTATGTGGGACTGTACGGTCTGCCATTTAGTGGCGCCGAGTGCATAAGAAGCCTCCCTTATTGAGTTTGGGATTGCCCTTATGGCTTCCCTTGTCGCCATAATGACCATAGGAAGAATCAGAA
>CAZHHV010000088.1:234-8464 GCA_964532335.1 uncultured Nitrospiraceae bacterium | reverse complement strand
GTTAAGTCCGAACTCGTAACTGAGGTATTGCTTGGCGACGAATTTAAGGTTCTTAATATAAGCGATGAATGGGTTTATGGTTCTATCCCCTCTCAAAAAGAATACAGAGGCTGGATAAAAAAGGAAAATATTATTTTCCCATCAAAAGATTCTCCTTTTTTCAAAGGATTTCCTCTTGTCCATGTGAGAATCCCTGAAGAAAAGCTTTTATTAAAGGATAACTCATACATTGATGTCTATGCAGGAACAAGATTGCCTCTCCTTGATATTAATAATGGATATTATGTTGTTGCAGTTCCAAATGGCATGGCAGGATATCTGCCGGCGGATTCCGCCATAATCGAGAATGAAGATTTTGGCAAAGATGTTACCCCTGAAGATATCCTGAATGCGGTGGATTTTTACGAGTCAAAGTATAAATGGGGTGGAATAACAACAGGCGGTATGGATTGTTCCGGATTTGTATATTCCGTGTTTCGGCGTAATGGGATATTCCTGAAAAGGGACTCTTATATGCAGGCTAAAGAAGGCATGAAAGTCCCATTTAACAACTTACGCATCGGGGATCTTGTCTTTTTCAAGACAAAAGGGAATAGGATTTCCCATGTAGGCATTTATATGGGCCAGGGTAATTTTATGCATTCAAGCAAAAAAAGGGGTGTTTATATTAGCAGTCTTTTAGAAGGCTATTATAAAAAGAGATTTGTGAAAGCCATGAGGATTCTAAACTCTATCCTGTAACTTCTTTCAGCCACTTCAGATAATCCTCCGAACCATCAACAATCGGCAGCGCAATGATCTCCGGCACAGAGTAACTGTGCAGTTCCCTGACTTTCTGCGCAAGGCTGTTAAAAAGTTTCTTTTGCGTTTTAACAATCATGAGAACTTCTGATTCATCCTCTACCTTTCCCTGCCAGATGTATATTGACCTTAAATTCCTTACTATATTCACACAAGCTGCAAGATTCCCCTCAACAAGCGCCCTTGCAATATTCGCTGCCTCATCTTCGCTGGATGCTGTGATGAAGACTACTATGTTTTCCATGAATTCCCCCCCTTCATGCTCTGGGACAGTCCCTACTAATCCATGCCCCTTAAACTATAACATCTTAAGACCCAATGCTTCCAATAGTTAGCACCTTTGAACAAAAAAATCAAATTTGTGATAATAGCGCAGGTGAGAATAAAAGCTCTGGACCTTTTGTCAAATTTTCAAATTGATACTTTTGCAAGAGCCTCCGAATATAACGTGATTTACATAGGATGTGTAATCTCTTACCGTAAACATCGGAATCATTTTCAGAAACCCATTGATTTTCAAAAATTTTTCTCATGATTTCTTTGGCACAGACATTGCAGGATATTAGAATTGAGCTATGGAAAAACTGTTAACTGTTAACTCCGCCTCATGCGGAGGATCAATATCCGATGAGAAAGGTTTCACCCTCATGGAAACAATAATCGTAATGGTCATCGCAGTCATTCTTGCTGCAGTGGTTGCTGTCAGATGGAGCCCTTTTGATACAATAAAACTGAACAATGCGACACGAAAGGTCGCCGCTGATATAAGATATGCCCAGAAGCTTGCAATCTCATCCCAGCAGAGATGCGGACTGATACGGAACAGCTCAACATCCTACACCGTCTTTGAGCAAGGGGATACTTCTAACCCTGCGCCAAGCCCCGGAGACCCATGCTCTGATAGCGGAGGCAACTTTATAGTAGATACCTCTCAAAGCAGGTGCAGTAATTACAGCGATGTTACATTTACATTTAGCACATCCGTGGCAGATATAATATACTTCAACTCTCTCGGCGCGCCTGTTGACGCCGCAGGCACAGCGATTGCAGGCAACCAGACAGTAACTGTCACATATAAAGGTTCAAATAAAGACATAACCATAGAACAAGTCACAGGAAGGGTGAGCATTCTATGAAAGTTGAAAGTTTAAAGTTGAAAGTTAGAAGTTGTCTGAAAAAACTGTTCACGGTTCACGGTTCACGGTTCACGGAGAGAGGCTTCACCCTCATTGAGATAATTATGATAATTGTGATTGTTTCTATTGCAATCCCCTCACTTTTAATTATGGTGGGGCAGGAAGCAAAGTTCGGGGTAGAGTCTGAGTTGAGGGTTACCGCTGCAAATGTTGGACAGGCGTTGATGGAAGAGATAAAGACAAAGAAGTGGGACCAAAATTCGCCTATTCCTCCGGGGACTGCATCAACAACGCTTGGGCCTGAGAGCGCTACATATGATGATGTAGATGATTACAACGACTTGGTGCCTGCAAGTTTAGGAACTACTCCGTGCACTGACACATTTACTGTTAGCGGTATTGCATTCACAAGAGCGGTTGATGTCTGTTATGTGAGTTCCGGCGCTCTCAATACATGCGTGGATACTGCCCCTGTGGCGGGGAGCTGCAATAGGACAATCGCAGCCGGAAGCCAGACAGATTATAAAAAAATAACAGTTACAGTCACAGCGCCTGCCACCAACTGGGGCAGTGATGTGGTGCTTACAACGGTGATGACGAATTATTAAAATGAAAAATGCAAAAATCAAAGAAGTGCCAGTGATTAGTGTCTGTGTCAGAAAGAAACTGACACTGTTAACTGACACTGTCACTGCAGTTTTTAAGTCCCGAAGGGATGGCGTTACTCTTATTGAGCTTGTCATTACCATGGTGCTGATAGGCATTGTCGCTCTTGTTGTGGCTAATGCCCTGTCAACAGGGATTAAGGGAAGTCTCGTAACAGACAACCGCAAGGAGGCTCTTGATCAGGCAAGAGTTGCTATGGAGAGGATGACAAGGGAGATAAGGAATCTGAGAAGCAGCAGTGATGTATCTACTAATGGAATCAGCCAGTTCTGTTTCACAGACACATCCGGAACGCAGATAAATTTCAGTTATTCAGGTTCTGACATCAAACGCGATACAGGAAATTGTACTGCCGGAAGCGGCGCAACGCTTTCAACGGGTATAATCTCGTCGTTTTCATTCGGCTATGTAAGAGGAGATACTGGTGCCGTTGAGAATACCTTCACTGCCGGAACCACAAAGAGAATCAGGATTACAATTCCTTGCACCATCTCAGGCGAAAGTGTCACGCTTCAGTCAGAAGTCTGGCCGAGGAGTCTGTGATATAATTTTTATATGAAACATAAACTATTAAACAACTCCGGCCTTTCCATCATCGCAACTGTGATGGTGATGATGCTGCTGGCGCTTTTCGCCGCTGTCGGAGTTTCGCTGGTTACAACAGGCAGCAGCATTGGACTGCAGGAAGAGCAAGGAGATGCGGCGTTTTATATTGCGGAGGGAGGATTGGAGTACACCCTCGCAAAAAATAAGGGAAGTGTCCCTAATTATTCAACAAACGGCAATTATATTCCGCTCGGCAGTGGTGAATTCAAGGTAGATACACCGGCATATCTAACAGCTAACTACAATAAAACAACAGACTCTGTCATAACTGTAGACTCAACAACCCGCTTCCCTTCAACAGGCAGGCTGGCAATAGGCACTGATTTCAAGATCACATATAATATGACAACTGCAACTACCTTTACAGTAGTTGCAAAAGGAGAGTCGCATTCTCAGAATGATTCTGTGTATCCTGCAGCAAAACTAAACACGACAATTACAGGCTCTAACTGCAATGATTTAGCCACCATTGATGTCAGCAATGATTTGGGAACCGGCAATGATGTAGGCTTTGACCTGAGAAGGCCGTTTTTTATTGATGCCGAGTATTTTCTCTGCGCTGCAAAAACAGCTAACCAATTCCAGACCTGCACAAGATGTTATCTTGGAAGCTCAGCAGCAGTTCATAATCCAAGCAGTTATGCCGCGCAGTATATTCTCACATCAACAGGCAGGGTCACGAATCTTCTGGTAACCAATGTTGTAAGGGTCGTGCAGATAAGCACAGGACCTGACAACAGATAGGATAACAGATTATGCTTTTAGAGATAAAATATATTAAGAGAATATTCTTAGATTAGTACAGGGCATTATGAAAAATAAGGACAAAATCTTGGGCAATGCAGGGCGCTCTGTTTCCATGAAATACATTCTCCTGCTCATTGGAATAGGCGCCGCGCATTGGTGGACACGGCTATTAATGTCCGGCATTGTGGCTGCCATTGTACTTTCTCACACGATGACAGCTCACGCATTTCCGGCAACGCAGTGTGCCGCCGGCCGCTTCGGCGCTGATCTGAACTGCACTGCCGCTGACGTCTCTATCACCAACATGCGGGTCGTAGGCGATACCACATCCTGTATTGGCGGCACCAACATCACGGCAGACCTTGAAATCACGGTCAATTTCGCCACGCCTAACCGCTGGGACATCGGCATTTTCATCTCCAACGACGGCAAGACCCCTCAGCTTCTCCCGGCAAGCGGCGGGGCTAATAGCTGTTCCGTGGGGATCCTGCCGACTACCAGTCCATTCCTGAACTTAGATGGTCCCACCGACACCTGCGGCGACGGTAACAGTTCAATCGGCGGCGGCACCGGCAGCGGCATCACGTACATGACCAATGTCACCGTACCCTGCCAGGCATTAGCTGGAAGCGGGGGTAATTTGTACATCCCCTTTGTCGTGAGCTGGGACAACCAAGCCAGCCCTGCCGGTGGGTTATGCACGTCCATTGAGCACCCGGTGCCCAACACAAAGTCCAAATGCAACGCCCCTACTATTGCTCAGGGCACGGTCAGTGTCGTGGTTCTGCCTACTATCACCAATACCGACCCCTACACCTTCAGAAGTTCCGGAGATTCCACCACTTATACTGTGGTCATCACCAATACCACTGGCGACACGTTAACCAACGCAGTCTTCACAGACCCAGCCGTAACCGGTATCAATGTTAGCAGCGTAAGCTGCGCCGCCTCCGGCGGAGCCACCTGCCCCGCCTCTCCCACCGTGGCGGATATGCAGGGAGCCGGCCTCACTATTCCTTCCATGCCCGTTAACAGCAGCGTGACCTTTACCATCAACGCGACCCTGACCGGTAATCCAGGAGATACGCGCACCAACACAGCCAGCGTTACAGTAGGCGGCAAGACCAACTCTGCGAGCGACACCGACACCATCGTCGGGGTAATTGCAATAAGCCCTACAAGTTCTTCTAAATATGGTTCTCCGGGAACTTTGATGGTATTTAACTATACCCTTTATAACTTCGCCGGTAGCAGTGATACAATCAGCCTTTCCGCATTATCAAATCAGGGCTGGACTGTGCAGTTAAGTGCGTCCTCTATAACAGTGCCAGCGCCAGTAGGCAGTTCAGCAAATTTTACAGTAACAGTCCAAATCCCCGCAGGCGCAGCCATAGGCACGTTTGACACTACTACTATTACTGCTGTCTCCGGCAATAATCCTTCCAATACTGCAACAGCCACTGCACTCACAACAGTGGCTTCACCCCTGACCATAACGCCCGACAACACCGGCTCTGGTGGAAAAGGCTCTTCAGTATACTATGACCACAGGGTGCAGAATAATACAGCTTCAAGCCAGACAGTAACTCTTTCAACAGCTTTTTCATGCGCAGGCTGGACAGTAGGAATATATAAATCTGATAAGGTAACATCCATTTCATCAGTAACACTCGCGCCTTTTGGCGGATATGAGGACATCGTTGTCAAGGTAACCATACCTTCCGGCGCGGCGACCGGAAGCACATGCACAGTAACTGTTACCGCGTCTGGAGGAGGCAATACAGCCTCCGCAACTGATGCTACAACAGTAAAAGACTTAGTCCTTTATTCAGACGCGGGATATAATTATGAAGACTATATATACCCTTCTGGGAATCCTGTTTATGCAAGGGCATACGGCACTTTGGCTACAAATTATCGTTTCTATTGGTATGATTCAAGCGTTGGATTACAAAGAACCTCGCCGACCTATACCGGACCGGGAATATTGTCCGATACCTATCCTACTCTCCCGAATACACCATTAGGGACATGGAGTGTGAAGGTGAAGCGGGTCAGCAACAGTGTTGTTTTTGCCGAGACAAATTTTTATGTTGGCCCTGACCATATAAATGCAACTTATACAGGTCCATATCCTATTATTAACAACAGCGTAACCGTTGATCTTGCCCTGCATGACAGATACAATCATGTTGTCCCCATAAACCCTGCCACCGGCAATGTTATCACAGCGAGCCCACCGACAACAAAAGACCCGTTAAAAATAACTGTAACTGTAAGCGGTTCTGCAACAATAGTGTCAACAACCCTGCTGAAGGACGATGGAAGTTGTTGTGCTACTATCACCGGTCAGACAGTTACAGGAAGACTCGATACTATAACAGGAACAGCCACAATAACGATCACAAACAGCAACAGTGGAACAGTAACTATTACTCCGAGTTCCTACAATTCAGCCTTGTACGGCTCATCCTTAACACCCACAAGAGACGAACCAACCACGGTGACTTTTGTAAAGAGGATGAGGATTATGGACTGGCGGGAGGTTGTTCAGTAGAAAGATTACATTGCCTTTTGAATGGAATCAAGAAAGCGTAAAAACTTTTTAATCTCTTTTTGAAACAGGCTGAAAACCCTGCCGAGCATTATCCCGAGTGTTTTGCACCTTTCCCATTTAAGTTCAAAGCCATAGATATTTCTGAAGAGATATCTTCAATCAGTTCCCTCTTATCCATAGATTAGTTCTCCCTTTTCCACTGCCTTTTTCTTTAAACTTTCAAAAGCATCCTCAAAGGGTATTAACTCAAAGGGTATTAAATTAAGCTCCACCCCAGGCGGGAGAATGTCGTATGCACCGGTGAGAGCTTTTATGTAGAGTTCAGGCGGCAGGCCTTCTACGACAATGTCTATATCTGACCTTTTATGGACATCTCCTCTTGCTACAGAACCAATAAGAAATATTCTTTTTGCAATGTATTTTTCTTTAAGAAACCTTGCTAACTCTAAAGCAATTTTCCTCAATTCTTCTCTTTTATCCATCTTTTATGCCTCCTATTGTCCTGTCTGTAACACTTCTTTACATTTTTATGTAGTGTCATTCTGGCTTGTCCAGAATCTTTCCCCTTCTAAAAGAAGGATTCCCGACAAGCGGGAATGACAAAATTGTGTAAAGTTATTTATGAGACAGGACACTAACTCTTCTTCTTTCATCATCAGACAATCTGATTTTCCATGCAACTGTATAATCCATGAACTTAGTATATAAGAAGAGACTAAGGCAGTCAATGTTTCACCGACCGGCGCGAGGTTATTCAGTAGGGCTAATCTTTTAACTCTTTCTTCAGAAAATTCAGGAATTGCCGTATTTCCTTAATAAACTCTTCAACAGTCTTATCAAATTTTGAGGAGAGATAGTCTATCCTGTCCCCTTTAAGCTCAAAGCCGTAAATATTTCTGAATACATGCCTGAAAGAAAGGAATTCATCCAGTTTTGCAGCCAGTTCATCCGAGATTATCCTTGGCCTCAGACTCTCCACAGGCATGGTCATTTTATAAAGCAATGCCTTATGCCACCTCTCAGATTCTTCAACGCCGCCGTTTATATCTATCGCAACCTTCTTAAATATCCTTTCACAGCAGTTATAAAAATCATGCAGTATTGATCCCTTAGAGCGTTTAAATGCCGCTGCCTTTTCAGATTTAATCTCCTTAAACTCTTTTCTTAATCCGTAAAGGTTCTCTATCTCCTTTTCTATTCCTGAGATAATATCCCTGATTAAATCTTTTTCCATTTTCAAATTAACCGCATTCCTTCCTTTAAGACTCTTTCTTTGAAATCTTCTTCAAGATCTTCCCACGGCTTAAAATCTATGCTATATCTGCTTTCAGAGAGCAAATATGCAAGCGCTTTAAAGAAATCTTTTACATCCATTCCTTTTACAATGAGATCTATATCAGAACGGGCAGAAAATTTACCTTTCAGAAGCGAACCGCAGAGATATAAAGAATCAAAATCATACTTTTCTCTCAACGCCTTAGCCAGTCTCCTTGCCTCCCTAAAGGCATCCTGACTTAATGCCTCAGCTTGCTGACTCCTCTCCTTTAAAACCTCTATTAAACCCATACCTTAAATTACAATATCTCTCACAGATAGTCAAACTCAATTAAGCTGGCGCGAGGTTATTCAGTAGGGCATTCTCACTTGACATGAAACAAACATGCCTCAAAGAGACACAAAGGCAATGACGCTTTATTGATACCTTTACCCTGTTAGA
>CAZHHV010000088.1:0-224 GCA_964532335.1 uncultured Nitrospiraceae bacterium | reverse complement strand
AGAAATCTTTTATTTCTAACAGGGTTTATTCTGCATTGATAAATCTTCCGCCCTTCATCAAAATTTCCCTGTTCCCATCTTTATGAATTAACATCACGGTGGGTCTGAAGAATACAAAGTCCTGATGAAACGGCGTGCTGACATTTCCTCCGAATGAACTGTTGTCTCCGAGCGCAATATGAATCGTGCCAAGGATTTTTTCTGATTCAAGAATATTGTCAGGC
>CAZHHV010000087.1:6071-8477 GCA_964532335.1 uncultured Nitrospiraceae bacterium | reverse complement strand
CTGTCTGTCTGTCTGTCTGTCTGTCTGTCTGTCTGTCTGTCTGTCTGTGCATGATTAATGCCAGAGGCTTAGTTATCCCAATGCTTTATCTCCCCTTTACACATTTTACAAAGACTATATAAGAGGCTCGCTATGCCTGTCAAGGTAATTTTCACATACGGCGGCTATCTACAGCTTGCATCTAATATAGTTATCCCAACAATCTTATTACTGTCTTTTCTTATCAGAATGCCGTCATCTGTCTCTATTGTTTTTGTTGCCCGCTGAGGTTTACGAAAACTAAGATAAAGCACATCTGCCTCTTTGTCGTAATCAACCCACATATGCTCAAATGGGATTTTAAGCATGTCTGATGCCATTTTTATGCATTTAGTAAGATAATCTTTCTTTTTCAATGTCATTTCCATATAATCTCTCCTTTTGGTCTATTATCCAGAAAATACGCTGTTATTATAAAACCATCAGTCTTAGTTTTCTCTCTGTAAATAACTACCAGCCATTTGTTTTTCCCAAAATTTTTTACTGCCTTCAACGTGCCCCTATTTCCCCTTAAGACAATATCAGGCTTTTCAATAGCCTCCAGGACTTCATGGTAATAGCTTGCCAGATCATCATGGTTTTCTACAATATGATACCATCTTTCGTATGTTAACCGAATTGGAATGCTGTTTACTGAATAAACTATGTCCACAAGTCATCTCGCTCAAACTGATATAAGAAAAAACCTATTGCCATGACTGCTGTTCTCATATTGAGATAAAGATACTATAGCCAGATAAGGCAAATCAAGGTAATTCTCACATTCCAAACTTCTAATGCTCCTCATTTTTCCCCTTCAAATTTCCCGTTATCCCAGATGTTTTTCTCTATTACATCAAGGAGCGGGTCAAAGGTTGACTGTCTAAGGGCTGATATATAAATTGCATTGTAGCGAAGCGCTATGTTTTTAATCTCATCCTCTGCGACCTTATCTGCCTTGTTGAATACGATTATTCTCTTTTTATCTGTCAGGTTAAGCTCCCTGAGTATGTTTTCAACGGATTCCATCTGCTGTTCAAACCTCGGATTGGATATGTCCACAAGATGCAAAAGCAGGTCTGCGTCCTGAAGCTCTTCAAGGGTTGATTTAAAGGCTGTCATCAAATCTTTCGGAAGGTCTCTTATGAAGCCTACTGTGTCGGTTATGATAACATCCCTTTCTTTCGGAAATCTGAGCCTCCTGCTTGCCGTGTCAAGCGTTGCAAACATCTTTTCCTCCACAAACACGCCGCTTCTGGTAAGTGAATTCAGAAGAGTTGATTTGCCTGCATTTGTATATCCTATGATTGAGACAATCGGAATCATTTTTTCAACCCTTCTCTGTTTTCTCTGTTTCCTTGCCTCGCTCAAGGATTTAAGCTCTTTTTCGAGAAGGGTAATCCTGTCCCTTACGCGTCTTCTGTCTATCTCAAGTTTCATCTCGCCGGGGCCTCTTCCGCCGATTCCTCCCATCAAGCGGGACATTGCAGTTCCCTTGCCTGTCAGTCTCGGCAGTCTGTATTTCAACTGTGCAAGCTCAACCTGAACCTTTCCGTCCCTGCTGTGAGCCCTTCTTGCGAATATGTCCAGTATGAGTTGTGAGCGGTCAATGACCTTGAGTTCTGTAAGCTCTCCTATTTCCTTCACCTGAGACGGATTCAGATCCTGATCAAATATCAAAAGCGTTGCGCCTTTGTTCAGGGCATTGATTATCACATCTTTGAGCTTGCCCTCACCCATAAGATACTTCGGGTTTATATCTTTGGGCCTCTGGATTACTGCATCAAGCACAAGCACATCGCTCGAAAAAGCCAGCTCCTTCAGCTCTTCCAGCGAATCTTCCTGTTCATATTTCGGCTTCTTGGATACGCTTATAAGGATTGCCTTTTCCCTTAAATCCCTCTGGTCAAACAGCCTTTTTCTGTCCATCTCTTCTTCAAGCGACTCTATGAAAGAGCTGAAATCAAGATTAAACTTGTAGAAATTTACGGGGGGTGAAACATCCATAGGCTTTTCTGAACCACGCGGCATAAGATGCGCAGTATAAATATTGTCTGGAAGATAGTCTTTCACTCCGATTGCGGCAATAATATCAAGCCTGAGAAGGGCCAGGTCTGTGAGGTCATCCTGGCTGAGCGGCTCATTCTTCAGATGGGTGTGCACCAGGCGAAGGCCCCTTAGCGCGCGCCTGCCGAGAGGAAAATCTTCAAGCCCTGAAATAAAAACACCCTTTGCATCACCGGCTATAACATGGGTAATCTTTCCGCCTCTGGTTATAAGAAGTCCTATCTGTCTTCCGATTTCCGATGAAAGCTCTGTAAGATACCTTGCCAGCTCAGGAGTTATTACCTTATCAGCAGGAACCTTCCTGCGGTAAATCCTTTCAAG
>CAZHHV010000087.1:0-6061 GCA_964532335.1 uncultured Nitrospiraceae bacterium | reverse complement strand
GGTAGTTTCCCTTAAGCCCTGATATGTTGCCGTAGAGTGATGGAATTTTTTAACCCTCCATTTTTATTTTCACAGAGTTACATCAAACTCCATCTCGACATCTCCAAGTATAAACCTCTTTCTCAGCGCCTTAACCTTAACTGTCTCACCTTTCTTTTTATAAAATAGGTGTATTTTCATATCTTCCACGCTGCCTACCGGTTCGCTATCAAGAGAAAGTATCATATCTCCACCCTTGAGTCCTGCCTTTTCAGAAACGCTGTTTTCAGGGAATCCCTCTATCATTACCCTGCCATCTTCCTCTTTCAGTGAGACCATTAGCTTGGGTGAGGTAATGCCTTCCATTAATTGAGGATAGAAGATATAATCGGCAATATTCCTCCCCATATTCGCATCATTCAGAATAACTGCATACTCATAACCGTTTCTCCTGAATGTCCTTTGGGGTATGCCTGACCCGTACTGGATATGGCCTCCTCCGGCAATCACAACAAACTGTCCATTTTGCTGAAAATCAGGATTCTTCTTAAAAAACTCATCTATGGACTGTGCCATGCTCTCGTCCCATAGTATCTGTGATTGGTAAAAGAAGTCAAAATCCCTGTCTTTTGAGTTCTGGTGCGTCTTAAAGACCTTCATAAGCCTGTCTCTGTATTCATTGTCAGAAAAGTCCATCTGCTGTGGTATTTCCTTTTTCTCTTCATCTGAAAGGGAATCGAACCCGCTCTTTGAAACCTTAGCCACAATCTCACGCCTGATATTAAGGGCAACAAGAGGTATTTTCTCCTCTCTTGCAAAATCGAGGATAGGCTTGTAAAGATTGTAGTCATACGCCCATCTCTCGAAGTATTCGGATTTTTTCAGGAACTCCTTTTCGCTTATCCTGCCTGCTGTATAGTCATCAAGGACTCCCTGAAACGGCATCTGAAACATCTCCATTCCGATAGCAAGCCTTTTATTCCTTGAATACAGTTCCTTTATAACCTGAAGCTGAATATTGTGATGTGCAAACTGGTCATGCTGTTCACCGGTATAGATTACCTTCTTGTTGGAAACGCTGTTTATAACATCATTTAATGTTTTTAAGTCAGAAACCGCGACTGCCAGCGGCTGTTCCATTAGATTCACAACAACCCCCCTTTCTGATTCATCAATCCTTTTATAAATATTTTTGCCCATGTCAAAGGCGAGTGCGCTGTATTTCCCGTAGTGAAATATCTTTCTGAATGCTGCATCAATCTCGTCCTTTGACCTGCCGTTTATTATGCCTATGACCTTCTGATGATTCAATGGATTGGTTTTCACGATTATGCTGAAGCCTGCATCAATAGTTTCAGGCTTTCCGTAAAGCCTTTCAATCAGCGGATTGTCATTGCCAAGTATGATAAGAGAAGATGCCTTTATATCGGAATCTTTTATATCTTTAATTTCTTTCTGTAAGGCATCCTTTTCTTTGAGCATATCGCTAATGCCGCTGTAAGGCTCATTTTTAGAAACCGGCAATGCTATCAAAATTTTTTCATCTCCGATAAGCTGTGCAATAACAGGCGGGATTTCTTTATTTGAGAGTTGCCTTGCTATATCGTAGTCCTCATCCATCGCTATCTTTTCCGTCTCCATGTCAACAACCATGCTGAAGCTGTTTGTCTTTTTATCGACCCTGAATGAATCTTTGATTTTCATATCGCCGTAATATACTGTCACAGGCACATCCATTACATAGACCTTTTCACCTTGAGCTATGTCAAAGCTCACCTCAAATTTACTGCCCTTACGCGCTGCCTTTACATTCTCAAAACGGAATTCAGGAATGCCCTTTTCATCAAGCCACTGTCTAAAAAACCACTGCAAATCCTTTCCATAATTCCTCTCAAGTATAGCTCTCAAATCATCCCATGATGCCTTCTGAAATGCCTTCTCCTTTACGAGATTCTTTAAAGACCTGTAAAAAACATCTTCTCCTGTCATTTTCTTAAGCATATGAAATATCAAGGCAGCTTTGCCGTAGCCTATCGCCTTTGATGCAGAGTCAACCCTGCCCATGAACTCCCTGACAGTAAATTCATTTTTTTCATTTACATAACTTTCATAATCTATCAATGCCTGCTTTCTGTATTCCCATCCCTTTCCTTTCTGTTCCTCGTAAAGATGGTCTGCAAGATATGTAGTAATGCCCTCTGTCCAGTTGCCCTTCTCGTAGTCTGCATACACAAGATTTCCGAACCACTGATGAAGTATCTCATGACCGAGGGATGTCTCTACAATAAAGGGAAGCCTCACAACATCCTGTCCGAGAAGCGTATATGTAGGCATTGAATATCCTGTAGGCAGGAAGTTTTCAACTACCGAAAACCTCTTGTACGGATATTTGCCGATAATGCCTTCGTAAAGCTTGAGATATTTTTTTGTGTATTCTATGTATTTTTTAGCGAGTTCCATATCCTCCTGGAAGAAATAGGCAAAGATCTCAATATCGTTAAAACTGTCCTTTGTTATTTTGTAGCGCTTTGTGGCGACAAGGCTTATGCCGTCAACAGGATGGGGAAAATCGAAGATGAATTCGGCGCTGCCGTTCTTTGTGTTTTTGATAATGCCTTCCGCCTCTGATACAGCCTCGTAGCCTTCAGGGAGGGTTGTCTTAAGCCTATATCTGAACAGTCCCTCTATCTGTGGATACCACAGGCCTGTCAGCGATATGCCTTTTTCTCCGATCACGTTATTGTTATCCTTAAATGTTCCCTCATATCTTATTTCAACAATACCCTTATCAATCCCTGAGATTTTCAATATTCCTTTCTGGATATCAAATCGGATGCGCTGTTTATCTATACTTACATCAAGAATCTTAAGCTGTCCTGTATTAACAGTTATATCCTTTGAGCGGGCATTAATCCTCGCAGCGCCTGTTATCTTTGAAGTCTGAATATCAAAGGAAACATCCAGATGGTATTCCGGCAGTTCTGACGCATATGTAAAAACAGGCAGAAATAAAACCATAATTATTAAAAATCTTCTGAACACTTTTTCATTATACAATACATTAAGAGACATTGCTGTTGTAGTAGAATATAAAGAATGAGCACAGGCGAAGAAAAGGCATGGGAAGACTTAAACAGCCTCAACCCTTCTGATGTATGCAGAAAGGCGCGGGTTTTCTACGACAGAGAAAACAGCTACATACTGAAGTCATTCGGGATGGATTTCTCAGTCCATCCAGCCAAGAGAGAGATTAAAAACATTCAGCCTGAAGGAGAAATAATTCTCAAGAAATACAGCTATTTCTTTAATCTGTCTGCTTTATGCTACCTCATCAACTCAAAAGACATTCCCCTCTCAGGAAAACTTGTCAAACCTGCAGGACTTAAAGGCGGAGAGATTTTTTTCAGGGGCAGCCACGTGCTTCCGCTGGATAAGATTGCAGAAAGGTATGGCAATGATAGGACAGGCTTTATTGAGAAAGGCAGAAACCTCAATGGGAATATTATGAATTACGGCGATGCGTCTGTTGAACTCCTGCCCCTGCCACGAATACCTGTAACATTAATCCTCTGGCTCTCTGACGATGAGTTTCCTGCAAGGGCTGATCTGCTCCTTGATTCAACCTGCGAACAGCGCCTGCCGCTTGATGTTATATGGTCAATCGCAATGATGTCCGTGCTGGCGGTGCTGTGAGAAGAAAGAATTCTTGCCTTGGATTGTCATTAAATCGGAAATATCTGCAACGTTGTCATGCCGGCTTGTCCGGCATCTTTCTTATCATTCCAAACAAATCAAAAAGATTCCCGACAAGCGGGAATGACAGAAGAAGAATAATGGCATGAATCGTAAACTTACAGAAAAAGCAGATAAACTCTTATCTAAAGAAAAAGGCACGATATTTAAAGAGCCCGGCGGCAGGATTAATGTCTGCCTTATTTATCCGAATACTTATCATGTCGGAATGTCAAATCTCGGATTTCAGGGGATATATACACTTCTTAACGACAGGAGCGACACATTATGCGAAAGGGCCTTTCTGCCTGATAAGGATGATATTGACGAGTATGTCAGAACAGATACAAAGCCCTTTGCTCTTGAATCAAAAAGACCTCTGAATAATTTTGATATTCTGGCTTTTTCGGTTTCATTTGAAAACGATTATCCCAATATCTTAAAAATACTTGAGCTTGCCAATATTCCCCTCAGGGCCTCTGACAGGAATCAAACACATCCGCTTCTTATAATCGGAGGAGTATGCGCATTTTTCAATCCGGAACCGTTAGCTGATTTCTTTGATATCTGCTTTGTCGGAGAAGCAGAAGAGATGCTTAATGAATTTATTGATACATACAAACAATCAGAGACAAGGAAGGAGCTTTACGGAAAAGCAGCAGCAATAGAAGGCGTGTATGTGCCAAAGTTTTATAGCATCAGATACGAAAATAATCCCCCCTCACCCCCCTTTAGCAAAGGGGGGATGGGGGGATTTTCGGGTGGAATTACTCAAAGAGAAGCAATAGAAAGCGCCCCTGAAAAAATAAAGAGACGGCATATCAAAGATATATCTGCTCACAGATTCAGACAATCAATAGTTACACCTGAAACAGAGTTTTCCGACATGTATCTCATTGAGGCGATGCGCGGGTGTCCGTGGAAATGCAGGTTCTGTGTTGCAGGACATATTTACAGCCCGGCAAGAAAAAAGGAGCTGACAGCAATAAAAGGAGAGATTGATAATGCGCTGAAGATAACAGAAAGGGTCGGACTCATCGGCCCTTCCCTCACAGATTATCCCCATATCAGCGAGGTTCTTAAAACAGAAGGTGTGGACCTTTCGATCACATCATTGAGAGCAAGCAAAAAAAGCGCCGAACTTGCGGAGTTGTTAAATGGGCGCAAAAGTGTCTCGAACGCGCCTGAGGCAGGAACAGAAAGGCTGAGAAGGGTCATCAACAAGAAGATAACAGAGGATGACATCATTGAAACATCAAGGCTTATCTTTTCAGAGGGCATGGAAAATCTCAGGCTGTATTTTATGGTCGGCCTTCCCACAGAGAATGACGATGACATTAAAGGCATTGTAAGCCTCGTAAAGAAGATAAGAGACATATCAAAAAAAGGAACCATAGTTCTGACCTTAAGCACATTCGTGCCAAAGCCGCTCACCCCATTTCAATGGCACGGGATGGAAAAAATTGAGACTGTAAAAAAGAGGCTAAAGGTAGTAAAAAATTCCCTGCTTCCGATAAAGGGCATAAAGATATTTCACGATGTCCCAAAATACGCTTATATGCAGTGTCTTTTTTCTATGGGAGACAGGCGTATTTCAAATGCTCTTGAGGCGATGCGCAGGATACCCGACTGGAAAAAGGCATGCATTGAAACGGGCATAGACCTGGATTTCTATGTAATGCGGAATAAAGACTTGTCGGAAAATCTTCCATGGGATTTCATTGATTCAGGCATATCAAAAGAGCGGTTGTGGGATGAATACCAGAAGGCTCTTTCGGTTCAATCAGTTGAATAAGCTTACCCTAAAAGACATATCTCACAGCTAAAAAGCCTCCTATGAGCAGTACCATAAATACGTATGTCAGGATATTGAAATACCTGTCAATAAAAGAGCGTATAGACGGGCCAAAGTGGAATATCATAAGGGAGACAAGAAAAAATCTTGCTCCCCTGCTGAATGCAGAGGCGATGAAGAAGACTGTAAAATCAGCCCTTAAAAACCCGGCTGATATCGTAAAAACCTTATATGGAATAGGCGTAAAACCGGCGATGCTCACTGCCCACGCCTCATATTTGATAAAATAATTCCTTACGATCTCAAAACCGGCAGGGTCTATATATTTAAACAATATGCCTTTTGCAAGCTCCCAGAATTGCCATCCGAGAAGGTATCCCAAAACGCCACCCAAAACAGATCCAAGGGTGCAGACTGCCGCATATTTAAACGCCTTTTTGGGTATTGAGAGGCTTAACGCTATCAAAAGCACATCAGGAGGGATTGGGAAAAAGGATGATTCCGCAAATGCAAGCAGAAACAATGCGGGAATACCATAGGGGGTACTTGCCCAAC
>CAZHHV010000086.1:3160-8528 GCA_964532335.1 uncultured Nitrospiraceae bacterium | reverse complement strand
TGATACTGTCATCTGCAAGAAGCATCATACGCGTCATAAATTACTCCTTCCGGTATTTTAAAATTTTATTGCCAAGACACAAAAAAGTCAAGCATTTTCGCACAGTTAGAATTTTCCCCGTTGAACAAACAACAGCTAAACCTTTAAAATCAGACAAGCGAGAGTGGCGGAACTGGTCTACGACTCGTAGAGCAGACGCGTCCCGACGTGGTGGGTTGTTTTTAATTAGCAGATTAGGGCGTGTGGCGGAGTTGGCAGACGCGCCAGACTTAGGATCTGGTGGGGCAACCCATGGAGGTTCGAATCCTCTCACGCCCACCATTTGAGAAAACTTAATAAAGATGAGTTAGTCGGGATGGGCAACCGTAGGGGTTCAACTCCCCTCTCTCGCACCACTATAAATAATTCCGGTATATATAAATAGAGATTTATCTGAATCCTTTGTTATAATCTTGTTATAATCTCTCTATGGAAAGAAAAGTAACATATTTTGATAAGCCCGGAAAAGAAAACACATCTGCATGTCTTGAAGTTGTCAAGCAGGCTATAAAGGACAACTCATATAAATATCTTGTAGTAGCAACCACAGGTGGAGATACTGGCATCTTATTTTCAGAGGCATTAAAAACATCCGCTGTTAATCTTGTTGTTGTAACGCATTCCGCTGGATTCAAAGAACCAAACACATCCGAAATACCAAATGATGCCATAGAGAAAATAAAGGCAAACGGCGCAAAGATATACACAGGGACGATACTTACACATTCATTGGAAACAGCCTTTTCATCCAAATTCGGAGGGTTATATCCAACGCTCATTATCGCCCAGTCTCTAAGAAGGTTTGGAGAGGGGCCAAAGGTGTGCTGTGAGATTGTGATGATGGCTGCTGATGCAGGACTTATACCTGAAGAAGAGGAAGTCCTTGCTGTTGCAGGCACAGGAAGGGGCGCTGATACAGTAATGGTTATTAAATCTGCTGTCTCAAAGAGGTTTCTTGATCTGAAGGCGCTTGAGATACTTGCAAAGCCGAGAGCTTAAACTCAGTTATTGTAAAAAAGGAGGACTGATGCTGAAGAGATTTTTTCTGATGTCATGCGCTGCCTGCATATTAACATTCTGTTATTCAGAGATGGCATTCGGAGGTGATTATGTCATCACCAAATGGCATCCTATTTCTTCAAAACATAGGAAAGCAAAGCTCCAGAAAAGAGAGGCAACAATAACAATCAAATATCAGGGAAGCGGCAGCAGGTTAATCAGCAACAACTGTTTCAAGGCAGTTTTTGAGGATGACTCTATATGCGACGGGACTTACGGAGACTTTAAAGACATAAGAATAAACGCAGGAGAGCGCATCACAAGGAGAGTTTATTTCTGCGAAAACAAGTACCGCATAAAAGACATAACCTATGCGTGTAAGGATTCATTTTAGGTTTTAAATGAAGATATCCATTAAAAATATCAGAGAAACAAACTGCATCTGTGATGCGCTGGTTCTTCCTTTTATAGAAAGGGATTCAGGGTTTTATAAAAAATTCGGCACAGCTATTCAGAAACAAATCATGAAAGCATTCTCAAAGGAATTCCACGGCAAGCGGAACGAGCTTCTTCTAATGCCAGTGCCTGAAGGGATAAAGCCTGAACGGATATTGCTTATCGGCCTTGGCAAAAAAAACGAGGTATCTGCCGAGAACATAAGACAGGCAGGCGGAAAAGCAGCAGCGCATCTTCGTGACAAGGGAATGAAAAAGATTGCTGTTTCCACAACTTTAATCTCATCGCTTAAATTTTCGCCCCGGAATTTCATAGAGGAAGCTTTGCTTGGGTTATATACCTTTGAAAGATACAGAAAAGAAAAAAATAGCAAAAAAATAGAGAGCATTACGATTCTCTCAAAAATATCAAAAAGGCTTATCAATGAACTCAAATGGACTAAGACCATAATATCCTCTGTATATTTTGTGCGGGATTTGATAAATACTCCGTCCAATGATATGACTCCATCAGACCTTGCAAATGCAGCAGTTTCTCTGAGACAAAAAAATATGTCAGTGAAAATCCTTGAGAGAAAAGACGCAGAAAAACTTGGAATGGGCGCATATCTCTCTGTTGCAAAGGGCTCCAAAGAACCGCTGAAGTTCATTGTGCTTGAATATAAAGGCAGCAAAGGGAAACCTCTTGTCCTTATAGGCAAGTCAATAACCTTTGACAGCGGAGGCATATCGTTAAAACCTTCTGATGGAATGGAAAAGATGAAGTATGACATGGCAGGAGGCGCAGCAGTCTTAGGCGTATTAAAAGCTGCCTCTGCATTAAAACTTCCAGTAAATCTTATCGGCATACTGCCGGCAACAGAAAACCTGCCGGGAGGCTCTGCAACAAAGCCGGGTGATATTGCTAAAGCAATCACGGGCAAGACCGTTGAAATAATCAATACAGACGCTGAGGGACGTTTGATTCTTGCAGATGCAATAGGATATGCAAAGCGTTTCAAACCAAAGGCAATTATTGATATCGCAACTCTCACAGGCGCATGTTCCATTGCCCTCGGAAACGAGGCAATAGCCATGATGGGAAATGACAGGAAATTGCTTGATAAAATCAAAAAGTCAGCTGACAATACTTATGAACGCGTATGGGAGATGCCTTTGTTTGATGAATACAAAGAATATATAAAAAGCGATATAGCTGATATCAAGAACACAGGCGGCAAAACCGGTTCATTGGTAACAGCGGCATATTTCCTCTATGAATTTGCAGAAAAAACACCATGGGTTCATCTTGACATAGCAGGCACTGCATGGGTGGAAAAAGACAAGCCTTATATTCCAAAAGGCGCTTCGGGTATCGGCATCAGACTGATAATGGATTTGATAAAGCATCTCAAGTGAATTCCAGATAAGCAGGGCTTATAACTCTTACTTAATATATCCTTCAATCAGAATATCTTCGCCTATTCTTTTTATAGTTATGTCTTTTAATTGGTGCGCCTCTGAGAGTTTTCTGAATGCCTTTCCGCCAACAGACGGAAATGACTCTTTACCGCCGATAATCTTTGGCGCTATGAAAAACATAACCTTGTCAACTATGCCGTATTCAAGCGCATGGCTGTTTAAGGAAGATCCTCCTTCAATCAGCACAGATGTTATCCCCATCTCGCCAAGCTTTTTCATCAGCCATTTCAGATCAACACGTTCTCCATTGTATTCGATTATTTTTATGTTTTTTTCTATTAATCTGTTCATTTTATTTTTAGGTGAAAATCCCCCCATCCCCCCTTTACTAAAGGGGGGCAAGGGGGGATTACTGACTTCTGACTTCTGACTTCTTTTTATTACTACAATCGTCTCAGGCGGAGTATTCAATATCTTCGCATCAATAGGAATCTCAAAATCAGGGTCTATTACGATTCGGATTGGACTTCTTGTCTCTCTCTTTATCCTTGCAGTTAACTGTGGGTCATCAGCCTTCACTGTCCCTATTGCCGTCATCACAGCATCAACGCTGCTTCTCAACTGATGTACTTTTCCCCTTGCCTTTTCTCCTGTAATCCATTTTGACTCACCTTCGGGAGTTGCAATCTTTCCGTCAAGTGTCATTGCAACTTTTAATATCACAAACGGTCTTTTTGTCATAATATATTTTGCGTAAGCCTCGTTCAGCTTTATTGAATCTTCCTCAAGAATTCCAGAGACTACGTTTATGCCTGCCCCTCTCAGTTCTGCTATTCCTTTCCCGGAAACCTTTGGATTTGGGTCTTTCATGCCTATGACAACTTTCTTTATCCCTGCTTTGATAATTGCCTTTGTGCATGGAGGTGTTCTTTTGTCTGTATGGCAGCATGGTTCAAGGTTCACATAAAGCGCTACGCCTTTTGCCTTTTCTCCTGCTTTGTCTATGACAAGAGCCTCTGCGTGAGGAGCGCCGGGTTTTCTGTGATAATCCTCTGCGATGATCTTTCCGGCTTTAACCAGCGCAGAGCCTACCATTGGATTAGGGCTCGTCATGCCCATTGCCCTTCCCGCAAGCCTTAGAACCCGTTTCATTATTGAGATGTTATTCATTTTAATATCTTGTTATACCCTCATAACGTGTAAGACATTTAATCCACCGAAAAAAGAAACCCTTTGAGCTACGCTCCTTGCTGTTTTGTGTAAGGAAGCAATCCGCCCTTAATGATAATCTGTTTCTGCCTGTCATTCAAATCTGATACAACCTCGAATGCAGCGCCCTTTGTGATGTTTTCAACGTTATAAAGCTGATTTCCGCTAAGTGAATTTATCACATCCTTAATGACAAGCCTGTCGCCCTTCTCTGCTTTCTCGTAGTCAGAAGGGTTTTTGAACTGTAACGGAAGTATCCCTAAATTTATGAGATTGGCCTTGTGTATCCTTGCAAATGCCTTTGCAATCACTGACTGAAGCCCGAGGAACATCGGAGCCATTGCTGCGTGCTCGCGTGATGAGCCCTGACCGTAGTTCTCACCGCCTATGATAATCCCTCCGCCCTTACCCTTCAGTTCATTAGCCCTCTTGCTGAATGTGTTGTCAATGTTCCTGAACACAAACTCTGATATCGCAGGAATATTTGAGCGGAAAGGAAGCACTTCAGAGCCTGCAGGCATAATGTCGTCAGTTGTTATGTTATCTCCTACTTTCAGTAAAACCTCCGCTTCAATCCTGTCTTTCAGAGGCTCTTTTACCGGAACATCTTTTATGTTCGGGCCCTTGATTACCTTCACATCTGATGTGTCCTTCAGAGGAGGAATTATAAAACTCCTGTTTATCAGATATTTAGAAGGCTCTTCAAAGCTGCCTATCTTAATGCCTGATTCGCGGGGATCAACCATCTCTCCCTTAATTGCAAATACAGCGCATGAAACAGGGCTTGCAAGATAAACAAACGCATCTTTTGTCCCGCTTCTTCCTTGGAAATTCCTGTTATATGAGCGGACTGATATCTGGCCGCTGCCCGGCGCGCCTCCCATTCCAATACATGGCCCGCATGATGACTCGAGCATTCTTGCACCGGATGAGATCATGTCTGAAATGAGTCCTTCCCGTGATACCATCTCGTATACCTGTTTTGAACCGGGGTTTATTAGTAGGGTTACACCCTCTGAAACAGTTTTGCCCTTCAGAATCGTTGCAACTGCCTTTAAACCCTGATATGAAGAATTTGTACAGCTTCCGATACATACTTGGTCAACCTTTGTGCCTTTAAGGCTTTTCACAGTAACAACATTGTCAGGGCTGTGAGGCTGGGCTATCATCGGCTCTATTGCGCCTAAGTCAATATTTATTATCTCCGAATACTCTGCGTCATCGTCTGCCTTAATCTCTACCCAGTTAGTTTCTCTGCCGACTGC
>CAZHHV010000086.1:0-3150 GCA_964532335.1 uncultured Nitrospiraceae bacterium | reverse complement strand
TGTCCTTCCGTCACTCGGGAATATTGATGTTGTTGCCCCAAGCTCTGCGCCCATATTTGTAATCGCAGCCCTCTCAGGAACATTCAGGTCTTTAACTCCCGTCCCTCCGTATTCAAATATTTTTCCGACACCGCCTTTTACGGTAAGCCTCATGAGGATTTCAAGAATAACATCCATTGCACTAACCCACGGGCGATTAAGTTTTCCTGTGAGATTTATCTTTACGACCTTGGGCATCGTCAGTTCAAACGGCGCTCCGGCCATCACTGTTGCAGCATCAAGGCCGCCTACGCCTATGGCAATCATTCCCATTCCGCCGCCCGTTGGTGTATGGCTGTCAGTGCCGAGTGCGATTTTGCCGGGTGCAGCAAACTGCTCAAGATGAACCTGATGGCAGATTCCATTGCCGGGCCTTGAGAAATATGCGCCGTATTTTGCAGCGACAGTCTGAAGGAATTTATGGTCATCAGGATTCATGTAATCTGTCTGGAGCATGTTATGGTCAATGTATGAGACAGCAAGCGGAACCTTAACCCTATCAACGCCAATAGCTTCAAACTGAAGCCATGTCATTGTGCCTGTTGCATCCTGCGTATATATCTGGTCAACCCTGAGCCCGACAGGACTGCCGGTTTTCATCTCGCCATACGCTTTATTCGCCTCAAAAATCTTCTCTACGATATTTTTGCCCACACCGCACCTCACATTATAAGTATCAACTTATTTATTCTACATACCTGAAGTCAACGGAATCAACTTTTAAATTGTCCGGTATTTTGTATCAACCCATCAAGAATTTGCCTGATATGTTTTAAAATCTCATTAATATCCTGAATGCCTGTAGTATCTATCCAGTGTGTATCCTCTTCTTTATTGAACCATGTATACTGCCTCTTGGCATAACGCTTTGTGCTCCTCTTAATGAGTCTTATTGCCTCTTCAAGCGGTATTTCTCCATTAAGATACATTGCAATCTCTTTGTATCCTATTGCCTGCATGGAGCTTAGATGGTGAATGGGTGAATCGGTGAACCCCGTTAGAGATTCATCTCTAAACGGGGTGAATGGGTGAATGGCTATTAATTTTTTCACTTCGTCAACAAGTCCTGCCTCAATCATTTTATCAACGCGCGCCTCAAGCATCCTGTAAAGTTCTTTCCTTTCCCTCCGAAGCCCTATCTTTATAAATTCATACGGCAGAGGAGTTGTGAGTTTTTGCTGAAACTCCGAGATGCCTTTTTTGGTTTTAAGGCATACCTCAAGCGCCCTTATGATGCGTCTTGTGTCAGCAGGCATTATCTTTGATGCCGCCTCCTGATCGAGTTTCTGCAAATAACTATAAAGCGCGCCGCTCTGTCCTTCCTCAAGAGAAGCAAGTTCTTCCCTGAGTTTCCAGTCAGCTGAAGGCCCGCTGAATATCCCTCTTGTCATTGCCTTTATGTAAAGACCTGTGCCTCCGGCAACTATGGGGATTTTCCCTTTTCTGTGAAGCGCCTCTATTACCGGCATAACATCTTCAATATATCTGCCTACGCTGTAAGACTCCGAAGGCTCAACAATGTCAATCATGTGATGCTTCACTTCTTCTCTCTGCTTTCTTGAAGGCTTTGCAGTTCCGATATCCATTCCCTTGTAAATCTGCATTGAGTCCGCGCTGATTATCTCTGTGTCCAAAGCATTTGCAAAAAGGATAGAGACTTCTGTCTTTCCAACGCCTGTCGGCCCTAATAAAATTATTACCTTATTCATGGTTTAGCTATCAGCTGTCAGCTATCAGCTTGTTTATATCCAGCCTTCAGCTGCCCGCACGCAGCAAGAATATCCTGCCCCTTGCTCTTCCTTATAAAAGTATAAATTTTACCTCTTACAAGAATCTCCTGAAAAGCAAGAACCCTCTCATCGGAAGGCCTTTTAAACCTGCTTCCTGCAAATGGGTTAAAAGGAATAAGATTCACCTTTGAAGGAATCCCTTTGAGAAGCGTCACAAGCCTCTTTGCGTCAGGCAGAGAATCATTCATGCCGTCTATCATCACATATTCAAATGTTATCCTGTCCCTCGGAGATAGACGAATTTTCCTGCAGGCTTCAAGCAAAACTCTGATGGGATATTTCTTGTTTATCGGCATGAGCCTGTCTCTTACATCGTCGGTCGTCGCATTCAGAGATACAGCAAGATTTACATGAGGCGCCCTTCTGTAAAGTTCTGGAATCGCAGGAGCGATTCCGCATGTAGAAAGCGTTATCCTCCTCTTTGAAAATCCGAGAAATTCTGTCATGCGGTAAAGAGCCTCAACAACCTCATCAAGATTTAAGAGAGGCTCACCCATCCCCATAAAAACGATGTTTGTAACTGAAGGGTTGCTGTGTATTACCCCCCCTTGTCCCCCCCTTGATAAGGGGGGGATGGGGGGGTGAGTTCCTGAAGTTAGTCTGCTCACAGCAATTATCTGGTCAACAATCTCATGCGCCTTAAGATTTCTCTTAAACCCTATGCCCCCTGTAAGACAGAAACCGCACGACATTGTACACCCGGCCTGAGAGGAAATACAGAGCGTGTGACGGTCTTCATCAGGGATGAGCACGCTTTCTATTGATTCGCCGTCTTCTAAACCGAAGAGAAATTTCTCTGTTCCGTCTTTTGAAATTTGCCTGCTCAGAAGCTTGAGATTGCTAACATAGGCGGCATCCGAAAGTTTCTCCCTTAATTCCTTGGATAGTTCAGTAATGTCTTTAATAGATTCAACTCTCTTTTCATATATCCAGTGAAGTATCTGTTTTGCCCTGTAAACAGGGAGCCCCTGCTCTTTTACAAACTCCTCCATTGCATCTTTGCTCAATGCCCTGAGATTGATTTTTGACATGATTAATTATAACCGAAAAAGGTTTTAAGGTACGTATGGATGAGACATATCGTGTTTGAAAGCTTTGAATGCGACAAGATTCTGCGAAATCGATTTCGAATCTTTATTTTGAAATATAGTTAGCTGCTTGAACCTTTGACTAAAGTCTTCGGTTTCAAGATTTGAAACGCGGTTAGCCAATACTCTTAGGTGTCGCTCAAATCTTTTTCACCCGACATGCCTCATCCACGTCTATTCCAGTTGACTCATAATAAAATGTTACCGAAGGCTCGCTGACTCAACGTGTTTTT
>CAZHHV010000085.1:0-8551 GCA_964532335.1 uncultured Nitrospiraceae bacterium | reverse complement strand
TATCAATGTCGGTGATATACAGCCGAATGAGACAAAAGAGATTAAAGTGCCTCTTAAAGCAAGGCTTGAGATTGGTGATGGGAAGGCGTCATTTCAGTTTAATCTTAAGGAAAAGCGGGGATACGATGCAAAGAAGGTTGTTGTTTATGTTCCGACTGCAAGGCTTGAAAAGCCTGAGCTTGAGATCGTAAACACCGAGATTAACGACGGCGATACCGGACTTGCAAAGGGGAATGGAAACGGCATCATAGAAAGCGGTGAGACTATTGAATTAACGGCTTTTATCAAAAATAGCGGCGCAGGCAAGGCAATCGGAGTCAATCTGAATACGGCTGATACAATATCAGGCATACAATGGGTAAGAGACTCAGCATTTGTGGGGACAATATCAACGGGTGAGATTGCAAAGGCAAAAGTGGCGTTCACTGTGCCGAGGAACTTTGATGTAAAGGAAATCTCAACTAATCTAAGAGCCGGTGACAGCAGAGGCGTCAATAGCGCAGAAAAGAGGGCAGTTTTTGCATTTGCCAAAAGGTCTCCGAATATCAAGTATGCCTATCGCATTTATTCAAAGGGGAATCAGGTAAATTCAATCACAAACGGCGAAAGCTATGAACTTGAACTCACACTTAATAACAGCGGGCAGATACCGGCAAGGAAAGTGTTTGTTAGTCTAACATCACATAGCGGATTAAGCCTTTCCAGTTCAAGGATAGAGATAGGCGATTTAAAAGAGCAGGCATCTGCGCCTAAGCAGACAATCAACATTTCAGTTCCGAGGACATTTGTAGAAGCAAAAGTTCTCTTGAATATCACTGTTGCACAGTCTGACTTTTCAGTAGTTACCGCTTCAATCCAAATCCCTGTTGATGTAAAAAGCCCGAAACTTGCATATAAAACAAATCTTTTAAGCAGGAGTGGAGGCAGCAGCATTGAAACAGGAGAGCAGGCTATTCTTGAACTTTATGTCGTAAATGAGGGCAATCTGCCAGCCGAAGGTGTAAAAATCAAGATTGAAAGCAGAGATGAAAAGCTTAAGCTTATCGGGCAGACAGAGGCATTAATCGGAAAGATACCTGTCGGCTCAAAGAGCGAGACTGTAAAGTTTCAGCTTTCAACTTTGAGGACGATTAAGGTTGGAGATGCTTACCTCGGCATTACTGTTACTCAGAATGACTTTTCTCCTTTGGCCTCTCAATATACCTTGAATATAAGAGAGGAAGGTGTTACTTTCGTCGATGTTTCTGATGAAGAGAAGACTAAAGTCAGCACGGTTGCTAAGACACAATCAGGGCCTACAATTCTATTGAAAGCTCCTCAGAACAATGAAAGCACCGGCGAAGAAAGTATCCGCCTTGCCTTTGAGGTATCTGACAGCCGAAGTGTAGAAAGCATAAAGGTAACGCTAAACGGAAGCGTGGTGCTTGATGAAAGACCAGCAGTGAAAAAGAAAGGAATAACAAAAAATATCCCTCTAAAGGAAGGGAACAACAAGATTGTGATAACTGCATATAATGCGGATAACATATCTTCAAGAAAAGAGATTTATGTTGTCAGGAGCGGAGAAGATGATATAGAAATGCCGCCTGTAACTGCTATGAAAAATCCTGATGCCGTAGCTGTCGTAATAGGCATCTCAAAATATGAAAGCAGGGACATCCCTACTGTTGACTATGCAAAAAAGGATGCTATGACAGTAAAAGAATACCTCATCAAGACCCTCGGCTTCAAAGAAAAGAATGTTGCAGAGTTCTATGACGAAAAGGCAACATCTACAAAATTAAAGAGCTATTTCAACAGACTTAAGAGCTTTGTTGCTACTGGGAAATCTGATGTCTTTGTCTTTTACAGCGGACATGGCGTGCCTGAATCAAGTGAGGCATATTTTGCTCCATACGACCTTGACCCTGCTGATATTAAGACTACAGGTTATGCAATGAGAGACCTTTATAAACAGATGGAGGGCATAAAAGCAAAAAGTATTACAATAGTCATAGATGCCTGCTTCAGCGGCAATTCAGCGGGTGGCACACTTATAAAGAGCGCAAGTCCTGTTTATTTTGATATTTCAAATCCATTGCTCACAGTTAGAAACAGCGTGGTATTTACATCATCAACAGGAAAGCAAACCTCAAACTGGTATGACAAAAAACAGCATGGGCTTTTCACATATTATTTTCTGCAAGGCTTGCGGGGCAAGGCAGACATAAATAATGATGGGAAAATAACTGTTGAGGAATTGGAGAAACATCTTATTAAAAATGTTCCTGAACAGGCGAGAATATTATACAACCGTGAGCAGACGCCTGAAGTTGTTGGAAATAAGGATGCGGTGCTGGTGAGGTATAAATGAGAACTCTGAGTTTTTGTTTGCTGATAATAATGCTTTGTGCATCAACGGCATCAGCTCAATCTAATATCCAGATTATAGAAAAAGAAGGAGAAGCTGTCCTTGGCGATGATATGACACCCGCACAGGCAAAGGCATTGGCACTGAATAATGCAAGACGGTCTGCCATTGAACAGGCATCAGGCGTGATTGTTCACGGCTCATCTGTTGTATATAACTTTCAGCTTGTCAGCGACCTTGTTGCCTCAGCCACAAGGGGTGTCATAGTAAAGGAAGAGATTTTGGCTGATGAAAAAAAGATGGAGGGCAAACAATGGATTTATTACACAAAGATAAGGGTACATGTAAAGACATTGGAGAATAGAGAAAAGAGCAGCCTAAAAATTCTTGAGGCTGATGTAGGCAGATACGGCTCTAATCTGGCAAGCGCTGCAATAGTTTTTCAGGACAATGATGAGATACAGATAAAGGCAAAGGCCAACTCTGATGCTTATATCCATATATTCAATGTAAGCCAAGACGGCTGGGTTACGAAGCTTTATCCGAATGAATATTTTAAGGCACAGATCACATCCATGGAAACTGAGTTTATTTTTCCAAATGAAAAACAGCGAGACCTGGGGCTGAAATTAAAAGTGCGCACGCCTAAAAACCTAATCAAGGCAATTGAAACCATGCTGATTGTTGCAACAAAAGAGAAAACTGATTTTTTATCGGATAAAAAGGCTGGTGAGGTTACAATCACAGACCTTATGAGAGAATTGTCTGAGATAGATGCTTCTTTGTGGACAGAAAAAATAGTAGGTTATGAAGTGAGAAAGTGAAAAAAAACGAGATTCGGCAGAGATGCTATCCTTCGTGAAGCTGTTTTGTTATTTCTATTTCAGCATTGTCAATGATGAAGCGTTTTCCGCCTATGAATCTCTTGAAGTAGTATGGAGTTTTAAGGCTGTCTATGCTGACTTTTTTACCCTTTGAAGATGCGTGGATGAAAAGGTCGTTTCCAAGGTATATGCCGACATGAGAAGGGAATGAGGCATAGGTCCTGAAAAATACAAGGTCGCCGATAGAGAGAGAATCCCTGTCAACGATTTCTCCTTCCTTGAACTGAAGCCTTGCTGAACGCGGAATGGTTATTCCTATCAGGCTGTAAACTTTCTGAACATATGCCGAACAATCAATGCCCATAATGCTGTTGCCGCCGAATTTATACGGGATGTTAATAAACTTTTTTGCGAATAATATAAGCCGATCTTTTGCATTCATCTGAGCTATTTCTTCTGATTCCGAGATACTCTTTATCTCTTCCTCTAAGTTTATCTTTGCAGTTTCGATCTCAGGTTCGGATTCAAGGAGGAGTTTCTGCCCTGGCTTTAAGGAATCGGAGTCAAGCAGATTGATGTCCTTCAGTTCCTCAACATCAATATTGAATTTCTTTGCAATCCTGTTAATACTGTCGCCTTTTCTTACAGTGTAGGTCTTTGGACCTGTCTTCTTGACTATTAAGGCCTGGCCTATTTTCAGTTTCGAGGATTTTTTAAGATTATTAAGGCTGCGGATTTCCTTAGCGCTGACGTTGAATTTTTTTGAGACTCTGGAAAGGGTATCGCCTTTTTTTATTGTATATGTCACATCCGCATTGGCGTAAGCTGAGAAAATTAATAATATTGCAGCAGCAAGGCAAAATCTTTTCATATTATTTCTCCTGTCATCAAGCAGCCTCTTCCCTTTCAATGTCTCTAAGGGTGGGGAGTCCTGTCAGGTCTTTTAATCCGAAATACTGCAGGAACTCTTTTGTAGTCCCGTAAAGCAGAGGCCTGCCTGGAGCTTCTTTTCGGCCGAGTATCTTTACAAGTTTTCTGTCAAGGAGTGTCTTTACAACTCCATCTGAATTCACGCTTCTCAATTGTTCTATCTCAGCCTTGATAATCGGCTGCCTGTATGCGATTATTGCAAGTGTCTCAAGCGCCGATGCTGAAAGTTTTGCAGAGGCGCTCTTAGCCCTGAATTTCTTCAGAAAGGGAGCATACGCAGTGTTTGTTATCATCTGGTAGCCGTTGGCTATTTCGGTAATCAGGACTCCTCCGTTTCTTTCTTTGTAGTTTGTTATAAGCTCATCCATAAATTTTTTAAGTTCAGTTTCCTGCATTTCAGTGACATCCTTCAAAGACGGCAGTGTTACAGGCTCGCCTGAAAGAAAAAGAATCGCTTCAAGCAAATATTTCTTATCTCTGTCTTCCATACAAATTATAGAACTATACCAAAAAAGCGCCAATAAATTCAATTGATTTTAATGCCCCCAAATCCCGATATAGAAAATGTCCCTTTCTCATAACTCCCCTCCCCTTGTGGGAGGGGATAGAGGGGAGGGGTAACCTTCTGGGTTGTTTTCACCCTCACCCTAACCCTCTCCCATCAAGGGAGAGGGGACTTTAAGGAATTTCTATCTCTGTTTTAGGGATACCCGATTATAATTTGTGGATTTTGTAACTAAAAATATTATAAACTGTAAGCAGAAAATTCAGAGGGGACAGTAAACAGTGGAAGAAGAGATTAAACCTGACAGAAAGATTAATATTAAAGGCCTCGTGTGTCCTTACACATTTGTAAAGGCAAAACTTGCAGTAGAGGATATGGAAGTAGGGGAGGTCATCGAGATACTTCTTGACTATGAAGAAGCGTCAAGGAGCATACCTAAATCAATGGAAGACCATGGGCAGAAGGTTTTGAAGGTTGAAAAGATAAATGATACTGATTGGATACTTGTTATTCGAAAGGAAAAGGAATGAGCGAATTCACGGAAGACCAGCTTCAGCGATACAGCCGTCACATTATTCTTCCTGAGGTTGGAGGAAAAGGTCAGAAAAAACTGCTTAATGCAAAAGTTTTTATAATCGGAGCAGGAGGACTGGGATGCCCTGTCGGCTACTATCTTGCCGCTGCCGGTGTCGGGACAATAGCGATGATAGATAATGATGAGGTTGAGTTAAGCAATCTTCAGAGGCAGATTGCGCATAGTGTCAAGACACTTGGAAAACCTAAAGTTGAATCCGCAAAAAATACCTTTGAGTCCTTGAATCCTGATGTGAATGTTATTGCGCTTAAGCAGAGGATTTCAAAAGATAACATTATGGAACTGATAAAAGATTACGATATTGTGATTGACGGCAGCGATAATTTTCCTACGCGGTATCTTGTCAACGATGCCTGTGTAATGGCGGGAAAACCGCTTGTCAGCGGCGCAATCCTGAGATTTGAAGGACAGGTTACAACGATTATTCCCGGAGAGGGTCATTGCTACAGGTGTCTATTTGAAGAAATGCCTCCGGCAGGCCTTGTGCCGTCGTGCCAGGAAGCCGGTGTGCTCGGAGTGCTGCCAGGAGTCGTAGGCGGCCTTCAGGCAGCAGAGGTGTTGAAGCTTATACTCGGCAAAGGGGATGTTTTAAAAAATGAATTGCTGATTTATAACGCGCTAAAGACAACTTTCAGAAAAGTTAAAGTCCCTAAAAATCCTGATTGTCCTGTATGCGGTAAAAATCCTACAATTACAGAACTTCTTGATTACGACGCTGAATACTGTACTATGCGGTAGTTTAAACACAAAAGCGTCCTCTCCGTGCTTGCCATAAGAATACCCTTTAAGGAGGCTGTGCCTGTCTTTCGGCAATATTAAACTACCTTAACATTAGAGCAATAGCGCAGTAGCTCAGTAGAGCAGTCGTTTTTAGTGAAACTTGTTTTTGACTGCTGGACTGCTGTTCTACTGCTCTGCAGCTCAAAAACAGACCCGTGAATCTTGTCTCTCTACGAGCCGTAGGCAATCCAGACACAGCCTCCTTATTTTCCGGCTAAGTATTCACCCTTGTCAGACGAGTCCGGATATGAGATGATTTAAATATTCATAATTCCTTCAAATTTATATGCGATTATGTAGCACTCGCATGAAGTGAGGAGATGTGTATGGAAATCAATTGTTTCACTAAAAAAGGAGGTGAGTCACGAAAAGAACAAAGGGAAACGATTCCCGACAAGCGGGAATGACTTCTTATTTTTGTCATTCTCCAGCTTGACTGGAGAATCCAGAAAGACAAGGGGACTGGATTCCCCGATTAAATCGTGGAATGACAGGCTGGTAGGCAAGCAAAATATACATAATACATTGATAATTAAGGTTTTTAAGCATTTTTGCTTAAAAAGTTTTGACAATACTAAATCTTGTTAAGGTCTATGACCTATAAGGTCTACGACCCATAGGGAGGATGAATATGAAAAGGTTAGCGATTGTTTTTGCAGTTTTGTTTGTTTTCAGCGTTTCGGCATATGCACAGATGGGTGAAGGCATGAAGCCTGAACAGAAAGGGCAGCAGATGCCAATGTGCGAGCAGATGATGAAGCAGAAAATGGGCGAAGGGCAGCAGATGCCCATGATGCAGGATATGATGCAGATAATGCAGGACATGATGCAGATGCAGGAAAGAATGTTGAAGGAAATGAAGGCTGAAAAAAAGATGATGAATGATATGGCGCAGATGAAAGAGAAGATGAAAAAGATGATGTCAAAGCGCATGGGAATGATGAAGGGGATGCATGCACAGGCAAAAGTGAAATGTGCGGAGGAGTGGCTCAAAAAGGCAATAGACCTCCATGAAGTGCACATTAAAGACCCCAAGACAGCAACCGAGGCATCGCAGATGGAGATGATGGAGCAGATGAAAAAGGCATATGAGTGTATTATCAGCGGCAGCAAAATAGAGACTGCGCCGTCTAAGGAGACTGAAGGCAAGGAACCTCCGAAATCAGAACCCCAGCATAAACATTAATTTGTGAAACTTAATATAGGAGAACGACTTATAACGAATAATCCCCTCAGGGCTTTTATTCAGAGGCACGTAGAGGGCCCCATGTTGAAGCGGATGGCAGGCATTGAAAGCTATCCGCTGTGCCTTGAGATAGGATGCGGAAGGGGAATAGGTGCAGAGATAATTGTTGAGCAATTCGGCGCGCAGAGGGTTATTGCTACTGATATAGACCCTGAACAAATAAAAAGGGCAAAGAAAAACCTCAGGCATGAATTTAGAGATAAGATTGAGTTCAGGGTTGCTGATGCGATGGCTCTTGACGAACCTGATAATAAGTTTGATGCGGTTTTTTCATTCGGAGTCATTCATCATATGGAGGAATGGAAAAAGGCAGTAAAAGAGGTTTCAAGAGTTCTCAAGAGCGGAGGAGAATTTTTTTTTGAAGAACCCCTGCGCACCTTTACACGCTATTTCACAAAAGATTCAGTATTTAGGATAGTGGCTACACACCCTGAAGGAGGGATGTTCGGTTTTGACGAATTTAAAGATGAGCTAAAAGATAATAAAGTGGATATTATGAATATAAAGCGTTTCGGAAATATCGCTATATTTGGTGTCGGGAGGAAGAGATGAGGGTAATCGACCCGGTCTGTAAAATGGTCATAGACCCGAAAGCTTCTGCCGGTTCATCCACATACAAAGGCGTGACTTACTATTTTTGCGCTCTTCATTGCAAAAAGAAATTTGATGCAGACCCTGAGGCATATGTCGGAGAAAAAGCAAAAGAAGCTGTCAGCACATCCGTGCAGGCGCCGAAAGGAACAAAATACACATGCCCAATGGACCCTGAGATTGTTCAGGATAAGCCCGGCGCTTGTCCAAAATGCGGTATGGCTCTTGAGCCGCTTGTTCCTTTGTTAAGTGTGGTCAAGACAGAATGGACATGCCCGATGCATCCTGAAGTTGTCAGTGATTTTCCGGGAGATTGTCCAAAATGCGGTATGGCTCTTGAACCAAGGACGGTCTCAGGAGAGGAAGAAAATCCAGAACTTGTTGACATGACAAGACGCTTTTGGGTTGGAGTGATTCTTACAATCCCATTGGTTCTTATCACAATGCGAGATTATATTCCGGGCCTTTCACTTGAAAGTTTAATTTCTCATGAAGTCATGAAATGGGTGGAACTCATCCTTGCAACGCCTGTTGTCCTCTGGGCAGGATGGCCGTTTTTCGTTCGCGGCTGGCAGTCTCTTATGACCCGCAATCTTAATATGTTTACATTGATAGGGCTTGGCGTGGGAGTGGCTTATGTATACAGTGTTGTTGCGGCGCTTCTGCCCGGCATATTTCCTGCCTCGTTCAGAAAAGAAGGAGGAGAGGTAGGAATATATTTTGAGGCAGC
>CAZHHV010000084.1:0-8670 GCA_964532335.1 uncultured Nitrospiraceae bacterium | reverse complement strand
CACTTGCTATATTACCAGTCTGAAATTGAACTTGTAAACCCCATTAGAAAATCCGAGCAGGGGAAGCGTCACCAGTTCTCAAAACCTTTTTTTATTGACCAGACTCTGCCTGTAGCAGGATCATAGGCAAAAGGGAGATCAAAGGAATCAAGTATATTTTTATTTTTATCAAGAGAATACGGCTCAAGATACTTAGCCTCAAATATGGTATCTTTTCTGTGTGTAACAATAAATTTGCTTGTAGCCAGCTCTTTGAGGCTTTCAGGGTATCTGCCGTTTTTTATCTTAAAGAAGAGGATAGCCTGTCTGATGTTATTTAATTCAGTCTTAAGCGCAACCTTTTTTGCTTCCTCTATGATAGTCTCATAACGGTCCATCACAACAACAACAAGAATGCTGATGACTATTAGGACAAGCATGGACTCAACAATCCCGCTGCCCTTTTCATTAATGTGCTTCAGAAATATTTTCCTCACCTTTATTTATTTTTACTCCTGTAATCTTCAATGGCTTTCTTAAGCGCATCCGCTCCTAAATTAGAACAGTGCATCTTCTGCGCAGGCAGTCCGCCCAATTCATTTGCAACGGTCTCCTTTGATATTGCTAACGCCTCATCAATCGTCTTGCCTTTAATCATCTCCGTAATCATACTGCTTACCGCAATAGCAGCCCCGCATCCGAATGTCTTGAACTTTATATCGACTATCGTGTCGTCCTTCACCTTTATAAAAATCTGCATCACATCCCCGCACGTAGGGTTCCCCTCTGTGCCGACACCGTCGGCATCAGGTATCTCTCCCACATTCCTCGGATTTGTAAAATGGTCCATTACTTTTGCACTGTACATTCTCCACCCTCTCCTTTCGTTCCCCAGCCTTTTGCATAGGGTGACATATCTCTCAGTCTTTTTATAACCTGCGGAAACTCAGAAAGCAGGTAATCTATATCTTCTTCTGTGTTGCCGGCGCCGAGCGTAAAGACTATTGAACCCTGCGCAAGATTTGAAGACACGCCCATTGAAAGCAAAACAGGCGATGCCTTCAATGCCTTTGACGAACACGCGGAACCGGAAGCTGCATAAATGCCCTTTGCCGCAAGAAGCAGAAGCATTGCCTCTCCTTCTATAAATTCAACCGTAAAACTCGCATGTGCCGGAAGCCTGTTTTCGGGATGTCCTGTCAGATAGATGTTTTCAATGCTTGACACACCTTTAATAAGCTTGTCCCTTAATTTCTTCGCCTGCTCCATTCTGTCAGCCATCTCATCTTTTGCAAGTTCTGCTGCTCTGCCCATCCCGACGATTGCAGGAACATTTTCAGTGCCTGCCCTTCTGCCGTTTTCCTGAATCCCGCCGTAGATAAGCGGCACTATTCTCAATCCCTCTCTCACATAAAGTGCGCCTGCGCCTTTAGGCCCGTAAAACTGATGCGCTGCCATGCTTAAAAGGTCAACGCCAAGGTCTTTCACATCAACAGGGATATTTCCTGCCGCTGCAACTGCATCTGTATGAAAGATTATTCCTTTTTCTTTTGCAATCCTGCCTATCTCTTTTATAGGCTCTATAGTCCCAACCTCACTGCTTGCATGGATTATAGATATGAGCGTTGTTTCTTTTATTATAGCTTTCTTTACCGTCTCGGGGTCAACTATTCCATGCTTATCCACAGGGAGAAAAGTCACTACGAAACCCATCTTTTCAAGAAACCGCGCGGAATTCAGGATTGAATGGTGCTCCATCTTGGAGACGATTACATGCTTTCCTTCATTCTGCCTTGCAAGCGCAATGCCCCTGAGAGCAAAGTTATTTGCCTCGGCGCCGCTTGACGTAAAGATTATCTCCGATGACTTTGAATTAATGAGTGCTGCGACCTGCCCCCTTCCGTTTTCTATTGCCTCTTTTGCCTTTGTGCCAAGGTCATAAATGCTCAGGGGATTTCCGAAGTCCTCCATGAAATAAGGCGTCATCGCTTCAAAAACACGGCTGTCAAGAGGGTTTGTTGCAACATGGTCAAAATAGCGCTTCCTCATTTTCGCTTCACCTTCTTCCTGATATAAAATTTATAAAAATTTTCCGTCTCACTCATCCCTAAAAATTCATTGCCTGTTTTTTCACACCAGCCGGGAATATCTTCAAGCGCGCCGTCATAATCAGTCATTATCTCCAGTATCTGCCCGTCATCCAGTTCCCTGATTTTCTCCTGAAGTTTAAGCAGGTGCATCGGACACATCATATAAACTATGTCTGTTGTTACATCTGCCTTAACATTCTCTACAAACTTCATATCACTTTTAACTTTTTCGCCTCAGGTCGCCTCGGGCGACTCATTCTCCTCGGCGAACCCGCACGGGGCGGGAAATTCTTCTTAAAAAGCGTTCCCGCAATTAAGTCCTTCAATGTGACAGTCCTGAGAAATGCATCTATCTTCTCTCCGAGGGATTTCCAAAGCATATACGTTACACATCCATCAACCCTTACGCATCCCTCCTCAGGATCAAGGCAGGAAGTTATGGCTACAGGGCCTTCAAGTTCATTAAGGATAGCGCTGATGCTTACATCTTCAGGTTTCTTGCTCAACACATAGCCGCCGCCCGGCCCTTTAACGCTCCTTATCAGCCCTCCATTTTTCAGTTTATTAAGTATCTGCTCCAGATAGGCAACAGAAACAGCCTGCCTCTCAGCTATCTCTTTTATGGGAACAGGTTTATTGCCATGCCCTCTCGCTATTTCAAACATCGCCCGAACCCCATACTGTCCCTTTCTGGATAACCTCAACATAGATTAAGTCTATAAAACCATACTAATCTTGTCAAGTATTTAGTTGAGTGAATTGGTAAAGAATTTTATGGGCTTTCGGTCTGATACTTACTCAGGAAACATCATGCTTCAAGTTATTTTAACAAGAGGCGCAGCCGCTATTCTTTAATGTAAAACTGCATCTTGATATTCGCCACGTCAACTATATCGCCATCTTTAAGCTCCTGCCGTCCTTCTACGACAGCGCCGTTAACCTTAAGCTTCTTACCGCTTTCAGACAGACTGATAAAGTAACCGCTCTTGGTCCTGTTAATGAGAGCAGCAACTTTCGGCGCAAATAAACCCTTTAGTTTTATTCCTGCCGTATCAGACTTCCCAATTGTCGTAAGCCTGCCTGCGAGCTCGTATTCTCTCTTGTCTGTATTCCCCTCAATTATCACAAACCCTCCAAGCTTTTCTCCGAGTCCTGCCTGACCCGCCGTTCGCGCTTCTTCCATCATCGCCTTATGTTTTTTGGGGTCAATTAATATAGTCTCTCCCATCACGGGTTTTTTAATCTTCAAGGTCTCTGTCTTGTCCTCCTCAACTGCTTGCGGCGCAATGAATATTAGAGAATGTTTGCCTATGACAATATCATCGTTGCTGCTCAGGGCGCATTCAGAAATCCTCTTCCCGTTTACAAAAGTGCCGTTTGTGCTGTTCAGGTCTTCTATGAAAAACCTTCCTCCCTTATTTATCAGCTTTGCATGAAAACCTGAAACAGCAAGGTTGTCAATATGAATATCATTGCCCGGATTCCTGCCGATTGTAATTATTTCCTTATCCAGCGGAATCTCTTTCAAGACTGCCTCTTTAAACTTCAGCATAACCTTTGACATTATTGCCTCCTATGTCATCTGAAGAGATTTTTAAACTTCTTTAAAAAAGTTTTATCCTCAAACACATACACAAGCACTACGGTTATATTATCCTTTCCTCCGTTTTTATTGGCAATATCAATAAGCGCGCCGCATGCGCTGCCGGGCTCATCAGAAGCGGCAACTGTAGAAAGGATAACATTGTCAGGAACCATTGTTGTAAGCCCGTCACTGCAAAGGACAACCCTGTCACCATCCATAAGGTCTATTTCGTCAAGATCAATATCCATAGACGAAGTCGTGCCGAGAGCCCTTGTAATAATATTCCTTACCTCAGAGCCCTCTGCCTCTTCTTTTGTGAGCAGTCCGCTCTTAATCTGCTCCGACACTATTGAATGGTCATCAGTAAGCTGGATAATTGAACTCGTCCTGATAAGATAAATCCTGCTGTCGCCTGCGTGCGCTATGCTCATTTTACTGCCGTCAAGCAGAACAGCAGCTACTGTTGTTCCCATGCCTCGCCATTTAACATTGCTCTGCGATGCCTCATATATCGCCTGATTGGCGAGCCTTATGCCTGATGCAATCCTGTTTGACGCATCTGAAAATTTCTTGTCATAATCGCCAACGAAAGGCTCATTCCCTGCAGATGAGCGCTTAACATGATCCCTGATTATCTCAACTGCCATCCTGCTTGCAACCTCTCCTGCCGCAGCCCCGCCCATGCCGTCTGCAACAATAAAAAGGCGTAAATCATCGTCAACGCAAAAATTATCCTCATTGTTTTGCCTTGAAACACCCTTGTCTGATTTTCCAGCCGAAAGAAATTTCAATGTCTAACCCATTTTTCCCATACATGAATTAATTTCGTCAACCACATCCCTGCCGCTCTGGTATCTCTTCTCAATATCCTTGGCAAGAAGTTTATCCGCTATATAAACACAACAGTCAGGGATATCAGGCAATAATTCTTTTGGAGAAACATGAGGTGTATTGGCGATATTGAACATGAGCGTTGCAATGCTGTCCCCCTGAAAAGGCTTTACTCCCGTGAGAAGTTCAAAAAACACAACACCGAGAGAGAATAAATCAGAGCGTCCGTCAACTTTTTTACCGAGCACCTGTTCAGGAGACATATAACTCGGAGTCCCAAGAATCACTCCTGTCTGTGTTTTAGATGTTGCGATAACCCTTGCTATGCCGAAGTCGGTTATCTTCACCTCCCCGCCTTTCAAAAGCATGATGTTGGAGGGTTTTATATCCCTGTGAACAATGCCTCTGCTGTGCGCATAGTCCAATCCGTCAGCAACAGCGGCAATTATCCTTAAGACCTCTTTAAGCGACAGTTTTTTCCCTGAAGAAGAAACAGCGCTCAGGTCTTTGCCTTCAAGAAGCTCCATAGCCACGTATGCAACATCATAATCCTCGCCTGCATCATAAATAGTCACGATATTAGGATGGGAGAGAGTGCCTGCTGCCTCTGCCTCGCGGAAAAACCGTTTCTTAATCTCACCAAGCTGTTCGGGATCAATTTCATCAAACCTCATTGTCTTAATCGCAACCATTCTGTTTATCTTTGGGTCTTTACCTAAAAATACAGTGCCCATTGCTCCGTGGCCGAGTTCTTTCTGTATCTCATACCTGCCGAGAGTAGGCCTTGTCTCGGCGCCTTCCATCAATATAGTGGCTTCTTTCTTAGCGCCGGCTGCGCCGAATATCATTGTCTCGCCAGCGGTCTTAAGCCTCTTTATCCTCTCTTTCATATCCTTGAAATTGCCTGCCTTCAAGATATACTCATACACAGCGACAGCCTTGTTAAACATCCTCTTGCGTTCAAAATCAAGCCCGAGATTATAAAGCAGCTCTCTCACAGCCTCGTCTTCCAGAGGGCATTTCCTGAATTTCTCAAAAGCAAGGTCCAGCATCCCCTGTCCCTGAAATGAGAGTCCGAGCATCTTATTCGTCTCTATGCTGTCAGTCTCAACAAGCTCTTTTCTCCTCTCTGTAACCATATATCGTTTAGACATTATCACGGTATAGCCTACAAATAGCAGCAATGTCGGAGAAAGCATCATAATCCAGTAGCCGTATGCGGTAAAAAGATATGCGGCAGCGCCGTTCCATATCAACAAAGATATTACAGAGATAACAGCGCTTATGCCTGCCTTAAGTTTTGGGATGATAAACGAAATAAAGACACCGAAGAAAGCCATTGCTCCCATCTCAGCATATAAAGCCCACTCCGGGCGTGAAATAAAATTCCTGTTCAAAAGATTTTCTATTACGCTCGCCTGTATTTCTATTGTTGGAAACGTATGTTCAACCGGCGTCACCTGAAACGTTGCAAGCCCTGTTGCAGTATGCCCGATTAATACAATCTTGTCTTTGAATGACTCAGGAGCGACCTTGCTGTTTATAACGTCAACAAATGAATAATAAGGGAACGTGCCTAATTTGCCGTTATAACTGATATACATCCTCTGTTCCTTGCCGGCAGGGATATTGATTTTGCCAATCCTCAATCCAGTGGAGATGTTTATATCGGACATCCCATAGTTCAGATATTTCATTACAACATGCAGAGCAAATGAAGGAAAAATTCGTCCTTTATATTGTATGAACAAAGGTTCTCTCCTGATTGTTCCGTCCTCATCAGCGCTAAGGTTTATATGCCCCAGAGCCAATGAGCCCGATACAAATTCCTTAATGGGAGATGCTGTTTCTGCGGCATTAATATACGAACCGTATGGCGCTTCCCACGAGTTCTTTTTCAGATGTTCAGGCATATCGCGGTCAGGACTGCTTAACTGATTGCTGATTGTGAAGTAAAGCGGCAGCACAACATTCTTTGAGGCGTCTATTGAGGCTGTAAGTTTCGTATCGCTGTCAAGACGCTGTTCCGCCTCACCAAGCAGATTGTAAATACCGGATAAATGAGCATTGGTCTGGTATTTAGGAAGAGACTCAACCTCTTTCTTCAGCGCCCTAATCTCAAGAAGCCCGGAATTGAGGTCTGGCTCTGTATAGAGTATGTTAACTCCGATAATCTTTGCCCCGTAACCTGAAAGCAGCCCTATCATCTCGGCAATATATACACGGGGCCAGGGCCAGCGTCCGATGCTTGCAATGCTGACATCGTCTATTGTAACTATGACAACAGGGCTTGATGCCTTTTGCTGCCTGAACTTTGCCATTAAATCGTAGGCCTTATATTCAAGCAGACGCAGAGGATACCACTCAAGAAAAAAGCCGCCCGAAATAAGCAGGGTGAGCAAGATACCGATTAGCCAGTCAGGGAATATGGTTTTTATTCGTTTCATACTTGTAGCTATGTAAATAGTATCAATTCCCGTATTTAATTGCAATACAGAAATTGCCATGCGGGATTATCTCGCAAGACATATATTTTGCAAACACCTTAAATTTGTAGAGAGGCTGTGTCTGGATTGCCGATGGCTCGTAGAGAGGCAAGATTCACGGGTCTGTCAGGATAGGGGCTGAAGTCTACACGAAGTGGAGCGGATAGCCCCGCATGAGAACTTGTAAAAGTCATAATATATTGAACTAACGATTGCAATCTTACAAAGGTAGTTTAATATTGCCAAAAGACAGACGCAGCCTCGTGAATGGGTATTAAAAGGTTTCTTGGATTAACCCATTATACCCTTGAAGTCATTTTCGCTGACAGGCCCCAGCGCTGTAAGTGCAACCTCTCCGCCTGAGGCGGACCTGCTTATCAGTTTCTCTGCGAGTTCTTTAACCTGTGCGAGGCTTATGGAATTTATATCTTTTATTATTTCCGAAGGCGAGTAATACCTGCCGTAATACATCTCCTGACGTGCAATGTTCTGCATCCTGCTGCTCGTTGATTCAAGGCCGAGGATAAGATTGCCCTTCAGCTGAGCCTTTGCCCTTTCTACATCAATGTCCGTAAGCATATCCGCCAAACCTCTCAGTTCTTTGGGAATAAGCTCTATCACCTGCAATATTTTCTTTTTCCCTGTCCCGGCATAGACAGCCAATACCCCTGCATCAGCGTATGATGATATATATGAATAAACAGAATACGCAAGCCCTCTTTTCTCCCTTATCTCCTGAAAAAGCCGCGAACTGACGCCTCCGCCGAGAATCGTATTCAGAATGAACAATACATACCTGTCTTTGCTTGCCTGCGGCATGCCTTCAACGCCGAGACACAGATGAACTTCAGAGAGTTCTTTGCTGTGAACTTTGATTCTGCTGTTAAACAGAGGCTGCGGTTCTTTTTCAGGCTCTGACCCTTTTCTGAGAGAACTGAAATTATGATTCAGCGCATCAAGAAGCCTGTCTGTTTCAAAATTCCCCGCGCATGATATAACAATGCCCTTTGTCCCGTAATGTTTTTTTGTGTGGCTGACAAGGTCTTCCCTGATGAACGATTTAATCGTCTCTCTGCTGCCGAGTATGGGCTGTCCTATGCCGTCATTGCCCCATATTGTCTGGTTGAAGAGGTCATATATGTAGTCGTCAGGCGTATCCTCAACCATCTTTATCTCTTCTTTGATAATCCCCTTTTCTTTCTCTATATCTTCTTCCGGGAACGTAGAGTGAATGAATATATCAGACAGGAGTTCTATGCCCTTATCAAAATATTCATCAAGAACTTTGATATAGAATGTTGTGCTTTCCCGTGAAGTAAATGCATTCAGGTCGCCTCCCATAGAATCCGTATCAACGGCGATATCTCTCGCAGAACGTTTCTGCGTGCCTTTGAAAAACATGTGTTCAAGGAAATGAGATATGCCGTTCTTCTCAGGCAGTTCGTTCCTGGAGCCAACCTTAACCCATACGCCAAGGGCGACAGAACGGACATCCTTGACCTGTTCCATAACTACCGGTATGCCGTTTTCAAGATAGGTTTTTTTGAACATACTTTTCTTTCACCAAGCAAAGATATACAATAAGTAGTGTTGGCTTGAGCGGCATTGATATTTTTTTGTTTTTTTTCTTAGCGATATGCAGCGGCCACAGCCTCGACTGTCTTAGACCGAAGGTCGAGTTTCGAGGATGTAGCGCAAT
>CAZHHV010000083.1:0-8804 GCA_964532335.1 uncultured Nitrospiraceae bacterium | reverse complement strand
AGGCATGATGGGGACATGGGAGAGAATGTTATTATCCAGAAGTTTTATAGTAGTCGGGAAATCTGCATCATGCTCTCAGGAGCCGTTGCTGTAGAAGGTCTTCGCAGTTGCGCCTACCGTCAAGCACGGCATGAATGAAAACGGTTTTACCTCTGATTTCATATATAATGCGATAGGGCTTACAAAATATCTCCCTGAAATCAAATATTCCCCATCGCTGCATCTCAGGGGGGTAATTGCCGCGTGCAGGTATTGTTTTCAGAGAGGCCATTGTCTTTTCAATGTTGTTAAGCAGATACTCAGCCTTTCCCGGGGAGTCATTATTTGCGACATACCTGTAGATTGAGTAAAGGTCGTCCTGAGCAACCCCTGTAATACGAACTTCATATTTCACGGCTTACCGGCAGTCCGTATTTTCTTTTTTAATTCTGCAAACGCCTGATGAATCGGCTTGTGCCTGCCTTCAAACATGTCTTTTCTTCCCATTGCCAGTATCTTCAGCATTGCCATGCTCTCGCGGTCTTTTTCATATTCTTTTATATCCTGAATTATTACCCGTGCCTCTCCGTTTACGGTTACAACGACCGGATTGCCAGACTCGGATATTTCGCTGATTATCTCCGATGCGTGAGATTTGATATGACTGATGGGCTTTACGGCTGTGCTCAGTTTCATCTTTCCTCCCTTAAGGTCAGAATTAAGTCTTAATAATAGTCTAACAATTTTCGCCCAAAAATCAAAGCATGTTAGCCCAGCTTCTTTTGAAGTCTGTTCAACCCTGTGCCTAATTTCTTCATGAGCTGAAATAGGCTTCCGGGCCCGCCGCTATTGCACTATGATACTTTTTCCCTCTTACTCATGCAGGAATAAGGAATGTGGACACCTCATTATTTTCCACCCCAATTTTCAAGCAGTAACGGTTTATTGTGCAAACATTACACCTTGGATAATGTGCAGTGCAGATTTTTCTTCCGTGCGAAACTATATTTACATGTAATGAGAAACGTGTTCGGGGAGGAATAAGTTCTTGCAAAAAATCCATGTCTTTTGGGGAGCATTTTTTGCTGTTACACGTCTTTTTATTCCATCCGAACCTATTAGCAATTCTCCAGCAATGTGAGTCTACTGGAAATACTTGTCGGTTAAGCGAATAAAGCATCACGCACCGGGCTACTTTTTTGCCAACTCCTGGAAGAGAAGAAAGAAACTGTTCACATTCTTCGTCCGACATTTTCTTTAGAGGAGCAAACGTTGGTTTAGCAAATCTCCTTATTAGAGTTCTTATAATGGCCTTAACAGCCGAGGCTTTTTGATTTTGAAGACCACCCCAAGCAACTGCTTTGCTGATCGCCATGACAGGAGTGTTGGCTAACGTTTCATATTTCGGGAAGGCACGTTTAAGAGTTCTAAAAGCGTTGCGATATATCTTTTCGCTTCTCTTTACACTGCAAAGTATAAAAACAAGTTCGTCTAACGGATTTTTTTTATTATAGTGAACAAAGTCTTTATATTCTTTCTTTAGTTTTTTTGTTATTACAAATATGTATGGAGCAAGGGGCCTGTGCATTCCGTATTATTTCTGACTGAATTTTGCAAAGTATTCATCAATTTCCGGCCTCAATTCAATGCCAACTTTTTCAAAGCAGTCCAGCAACATGTGGTATGCTCCCTGGCCACCTAAAAAATCCCAAAATTCATCAGCAACCTTTAATTCAAAATTAAGGTCTAACATGCCCCTCATCGTCCATCTTTCATAAGGTTTGGGTGCATAAGGATTATATGGGATAGCGATAATAGTATTGATTTTGGCAGCAGGATTTTGGAAAAGAGTCGTGGCAACCCATTCCAAGAGGGTTCTCTTAAACTCTTTAAAATTACCAATATTGGGTTTTACTGTTTTTATGTCAAACAGAAACAATGAGCCGTCATTATCCTCGACAAAGACATCAACCACCGTGGGCTTTACATTATTCACTGCGCCTTGCTGGCATACAGCCCTTATTGACTCTATCTCTTTTTGCTTGTCTGGATTCTTTTGTCCGGTTACCAATGAATCCATGATCTTTTGAATTGTTTTATGCGCTTCTTCGCTGATTTTAGAGGGCGGAAGTTTTGGAGCTTTTTTAGGATAAATTTTTCTTAAAAGGAGTCTATTTAAACTTTTAAGGTCGCTTTCATCTTTTGATTCATCATAAGATTCTTTGAGTTTCATAATGTTAGTCGGAATTTTCTTATTCTTTTTTAAATTAATCAGCTTATCATACAAATCAGGGAGTAATAACAATTCATTCAAGGCATCCACTGTATTGCTTGGAACTATCAGGCCATCCCTCCTAAGCGCACTACATAAATCATCAAGCGAATATTTTCCTGTGAATTCACTCACGGAAAATTCCAAGGAGCCATTAGCGCCAGCAATAACCTGCCTTTTAGCATTTTTAAATTTTAATTTGGCCAATCCGACGGCCACTGGCTCAAAAATGGATGTGCCAAATGTTGTATTTAAAGAATGAATAAATGAGAATAATGCCATTCTATCCTCTCCCAATAGGCGATAATGAAATGGCATATGGTGAGTTTCAGGTTTATAATTAAGAAATTTATCTCTTAAGGATTTTTTGATTATATTCTCAATATATGTGATACGCTCTTCGCTAAAACTCATAAATTACCTCTCCTTTAAGTGGAAAATAATTTCAGAATATGCTCCCTTGTCCTTCTCAGTGCGGTTTAATACTGGGCGCGTGAATTGATTAACAATTCGCATGCCTGCATTCTTTGCAATAGTAGGATATATATTGTATTTATCATTGGCTACAAGAAAAACATCGTAATCATTTGCTAAATATTTTTTACAGTTAATTAGAACATCGGTTATGCCTCGAATATAGTTCTGCTTTGCCTCTCTGCTTTGCCCCTTCTTGAGCGGACCGATTTCCAAATCGTCTTTCCGCTTAAAACCAAAAAGATCATAAGCATAAGCGTGCTGTTCGTGATAATCAATTAATCCAACGTAGGGAGGGCTCGAAAATATTCCCCTGATTTTTTGTTTTTGTACTAATTCTGCAAAAGCTGGATTTTTATTTTCAAGCTCGCCGAATATGTCAATGCTTCTGCTATCACCAGTTAAACAGAAATGAAAAGTTTGAGTCCTCAATTTGTCAAATTGAAAGAGTCGTTTTACTGTATCCTTCGTGTATGTTTCCCACCATTTAAGAATAGAGAAAAGCGGCTTGCAGACTTTGCCATGCTTTGCGCAATAATATGTTGCTGTAATTGGTTCAACCAGTGTCGCAAGGTCGGCATGTGTTGTTGCCCTGCATGAACGAATAGTTCTACTCAAAATAATACTGATTATTTTTTTTGTGTCGGCATTTTTTATCTTTTTGATTTCATTAAATACAAAATGAATTTCGTCTCTAATGTGTTGCGAATACCACTTATCCAAAAATGTATCAGCTTTATCCTGCTTTAATTTGATGTTATATGCCTTAACAAGCTTATTGAAAATAAGTAAAAACTCTTTTCCCTTATCTGCTCCGTATTTCTCTTCATCAATTTGATTGCGCTTGACCTTATATTTGTATTCTGGAACAGGGAAATATTTATTATTGAATTCATAAAGTGCCTGCAAGAGTTTTTCTTCAAACTCAAGAGTGTGGGAATTTGATAAGAATTCTCTGAGAGATTTTGTTATACGGTCAATCTGGGCTTGAACATCATCAAAATTATATTCCCAAATCTTACAGTTTCCTATGAGGGCATTAAAAGCAGACACATCAATTCCAATTGCGTGCATTCCAAGTTCGCATGCCTGAACCATTGTTGTACCACTGCCGGCAAAGGGGTCAAGCACAATATCGCCTGTTTTAAAGTATGCTTGTTTCTTGAATCTGTCTGTATGACTGTCAAGGAAATACTCAACAAGTTGTGGAATGAATTTGCCTTTATAAGGATGCAGCCTATGGACATGCTTAGTTGTCTCAGCTTCTTTGTATTGGTCAAACGAAAGTGCCCAGTTTAAATCTTTGCCGAGTTGCTCTTTCCACGCGACTTCACGTTTGCCGTTATAGGTTTCATAATATTTAATTAATTCCTGTTTTGAAACCTGTGCCATCCCATTATCACCATTTTTTTTGACACGGCCATATTGAATGAGATAAGAAATATTAGAGGACGTTACAGTCTTACCCAGATATTTAGTAGCCCACGCACTTGCTTCTTTTATCGTCAACAATTCATTTGATTCAATCAGTTTTAGCGTCATTTCATTTAACAGGTTTCATTTTATTGTAAGGTTGGTCCGGCTTTCTTTTTTGCCATAATTTTCAGAAATATTTTATAAAGTTTAAATGAAGATAATCAAGGTAAATAAGTTCATCCCATGAAAAATCTTGGCGTATAAACTTCCCAAAATCTACCCCCTTCAATATTACCCGACGCAGGAGAGAAAGTGCAATAGTGCAATGGTAAAAGACAGATGTATTGTTGAATAGCCTGAAAGTTAGCAAGCCGCAAAGCTAACGAGATCTCTTACACCTTGATGTCCCATATCTCGCCATTCTCTCCCTTACCTCAAACCCTATTTTTCTTTTCTTCAGCTCAGGCGGTGTCATAAGCTGCCGGATGGCGTCAAAGACAATCTTAAACTGTGAATCGTATTTCTTTTCAAGGTCGTCCAATCGCCTTGCCAAATCTTTGTGCGTGGCAAGCATTTCCCTGAGTCTCGTGAAAGTTCTCATTATCTGGACATTAACTGTTATTGCTCTCTCACTATTTAGAACACTTGAAAGCATAGCCACGCCGTTTTCGGTAAAAGCATATGGTATTTTTCTTAATCCCATTTTCTCTCTATCGGACATCACAATTTGTGATTTCCAATTTTCCATTTCCTCTCTTGTTAATTGAAACATAAAGTCGTCAGGAAACCTTATTTTTAGATGCATTTTATACCAAGCCGTCACAATTTTTCAGCATAAAAGTAGAGTCAAAAAGTTTTGAAAAGTGAGTGGCGCTACTTAACCTTCATCTTTGCATCAAGAATCATTGCTCCATGAGGGTAAAGGCAGATAGGATTTAAATCAATCTCTTCAACATACCCTGATGCTATTATCTCCGATACTGTGAGGATTGTTTTTATGAGAGTACCTATATCAACAGCAGGTTTTCCGCGAAAGCCTTCAAGAAGTTTATATCCCTTTACCTGCTGAATCAGCCAGAGAGCGTCTTCTTCTTTTAAAGGCGCCATCGCAAAGGCAATGTCTTTGAAGAGTTCAACAAACACCCCTCCGAGACCGAACATCACAACAGCCCCGAACTGTTTGTCAATCACACCGCCTATGATGACCTCAATTCCTTCTGGAGCCATCTCCTCTACAAGCACACCTTCTGCATGTTCAATTTTCAGAAGTTCTGAAACAGCCCTCTTTAGCTCAGTATCATTCTTCAGTCCTAATCTGATGCCCCTGACATCACTCTTAGATATTATCTTTGTGGATGAAACTTTTGCCGCAAGAGGATAAGCAAGACTTGAAGAAGGGATATAGCCGTCATTGCCTACAAATATCCCGTTAGGCACAGGAAGCCCCATGCTCCTTAAAAACCCTTTTACTTCGTGCTCAGCAAACACCCTTTTCCCTTTGTTTTTTTGCAGGAATGAAGCTATATTTTTAAGAGCGGAACCATCAGTTGCTGTCATGGCTAAAGTTTACCATAACCGATAAAAAATGACTTCGCTTTTAATGGATTGTTATGGTAGAATTTTACCGGGTTAAAGATTCTCTGTAAAACTCTAAAATGGAGGGGAATATGAAAATTCTAATGATTTTAATTTCGTACATTTTGTGTGTTGTAACGCCTGCCTTTTCAGAGGAGCTTTCAGGCCTCGACATCATGAAAGAACAGAAGAAAAGGCACGAAGCCGCTCAGGAATATGAGAATATAAAAATGGTTCTCATTGACAGTTCAAGCAATAAGGAAACCCGCGAATTAAAGCGCTATGCCAAAAAAGACAATGCAGGGCTTTTTAAATATCTCGCCCGCTTTGAGGGGCCTGCCGATATAAGAGGAACAGCGCTTCTTACATGGGAACAGAAAGACAGAGAAGACGACCAGTGGCTCTACATGCCGGCATACGGACAGAAACTCAAACGAATCGCAGGCGGCAATAAAAAGGGATATTTCATGGGCACTGATTTTTCTTATGAAGACCTCAGGCCTGAAAAACTGGAGGTACATACATACACTGTGTTAAAAAAAGAAAAATATGACAATCAGGACTGCTATGTTATTGAATCTCTGCCGTCAACAGATGACGAGAAGAAGACTACGGGTTATGCAAAACGGATTTTATGGATTACAACAGACACCTTTGTTACCCTGAAAGTGGATTTCTATGACCACAGCATGAAACTTCTCAAGACCCAGACTGCGCATAATGTAAAATCAATAAAAGGAAAGCTGATGCGCGCAGACAAGGTATTAATGACACACCACCAGAACAAACATCAGACGCTGATGGGGTTGGTGGAACGGAAGATAGACGGCAATATAGATGATTCGATATTCACAGAGCGCGCAGTGACAAGTTTCAAATAAAAAGGGAAATACAGGGAAAACATGGAAAAGCTTGTCAGATTTTCATACGATAAACCGTGGATTATAGTTCTTATTACTGCTTTGCTGACCATTGCCCTTGCCATCCCGGCGCTTCAGCTGAAGATAGATGTCTCAAGCGACAGGTTCATGGCAAGAGACACGCCGGAAAAGAAGCGATATGAAGAAACTAAAAAGGTCTTTGGCTCTGATGTCCTTTCTTTTGTTTATATAAGAGATTCAAACCTTTTTACTGAAAAGAAACTCAACCGCCTCCGTCTGATGTTTGACCAACTGGCTAACCTCAAAGGCGTAGAAAAAGCTGAAAGCCTGTTTACAATCAATAACATCAAGGGACAGCAGGGTATGATTGATACGGCTCCGCTCCTTGACATAATACCCGGTGATCCGAATGAACTTCTCACAAAACAGAAGGACGCCATTGAAAATCCGGTAATTCACAGAAATTTCATCTCTCCTGACGGCAAATCCACTGTTATCTCCCTCTATCTCAGCAGGGATAAAAAAGACGACAAATTTGACAGCAAGATAAAAAAAGACATAGAAAAGGTTACAAGCGAATACAAAGGCGACTTTCAGGAGATATTCCAGACAGGCGCTCCGTATGTAAACACTTCAATGTCAGAGTACATAGTTGATGACCAGCTTGTACTCGTGCCAATCGGAGTTTTAGCATTGCTTCTAACCATAATGTTGACACTTGGCAACTATCACGGGGCAATAGTGCCTCTTGTTAATGCGGCAATAAGCATTTGCTGGACACTCGGATTCATGAAGCTTTTTGGCGTGCCTATAAATCCTCTTACTGCCATTGTCCCGGCAATCATGATAGTTATCGGTGCAACTGAAGACACCCACATGGTTGCTGAGTTCCTTGAGGCCACTTCAAAGGGTGAATCTCCGAGAGAGGCTGTCCTTGTCGGCATAGGCAAAAAGCTCGGCATAGCATTCTTCTTAACTGCTCTTACTACGGTTATCGGTTTCGGGTCTATCGCCTTTACTGATGTGGTTATCCTGCAGGATTTCGGCATAGCCTCAGGCCTTGGATTTCTCCTGAATTTCTTTGTGACAATCACTATGACTCCTGTGTATCTGCGGTTCTTCGGCAAATCCATTATGGCAAGGGGGTTCCATAAAGATACCAAAGGCAATAAACTCCTGACTGCGATTGTGCATAAGGTGGTTTACTGGGGCATTCATTACAGAAAAAGAATCATAATCTCAAGCTCCTTGGTCCTGTTGATTTCATTGGCTGCAACAGCCTTCATCTATGTCAACAACGATGTCATATCATATTTCAGAAAGAGTTCTCCCATTGTAAGGGCTGCCGACAAGATGCATGAAAACCTGTCAGGACAGAATATCTTTTATATTGTTTTTGAAAAAGATACGGGTGATTTTAAAAATGCAGCCAGCCTTAAAAAAATAGAGGAGGCTGAGGCATATCTGAGAAACCTCAAGGTATTCGATACAGTGCTGAGCCTCCCTGACTACATATCGCTTGTCAACAAAGGGATGCAGAACGGAGACCCTGCATTTCACAAGGTTCCCGACTCTGATAATCTGATATCACAATACCTGCTGTTTTTCCAGCGGAATGACATAGAGCGGTTCGTCTCAGGAGATTACTCTAAAGCCAATATCATGGTTCGCCATAATATTAACTCTTCCACAGAGCTAAATAATATTGTTGGAAAAATCAAAAAAGATTTAAACAGCGGCCGCTACGGCAAATACGCGAGCCTTCTCATTACAGGTGAAGGAATTTTAATTGCAGATGCCGCTGAGAACTTTATATCAGGACAGCTCACATCTCTTATTTCAACAGCCGTAATGATAGCTGCAATAATTGCGTTCCTTTTTATGTCATGGAAGGCAGGGCTTATTGTGCTGATACCCAATCTTCTTCCGGTTGCCATATTCTTCGGCTTGATGGGAATAGCCGGCATTCCTCTGAACGCAGGCACGGTTATGGTTGCCGCAGTCACAATCGGCATTGCTGTTGATGACACCACTGTATTTATGGTTCTTTACAACCAAAACCTTAAAAAATACGGCGATGAAAAACGCGCGCTTGAAGATACCCTTCTTGCGGAAATCAGGCCCATATTCATATCGAGCGTATCTTTGGCCGCAGGTTTCGGCACTCTGATTTTCTCAAACTTTGTCCCGATAGCCCAATTTGGAGC
>CAZHHV010000082.1:740-8809 GCA_964532335.1 uncultured Nitrospiraceae bacterium | reverse complement strand
TTGATGAAAAAATTGTCTATCTGGAAAAATCTACAGGCAAAACTGTTCTTGAGATGAAACCTGCTGAAGTTTGCCAGTCGCTCGGATGTGACGGGTTGGTATATGGCAGGATTACAGAGTATAAAAAGATCTATGCAGGAGTTTATTCACAACTCGGCGTGGAAGCAGAGGTATGGATAGTGAATACAAAAACAGGGAAAGAGGTATTAAGGTTAAAGGACGCTGTACGGTACCACGAAGGCAGTGTTCCCCTGTCTCCGCTTGGATTGATTATGACTGCCGTGTCAGCAGCAATGAATCTCAGGGAGATTCAGCAGATAAGGCTGGTAAGTGAGCTTGCTTACAAGTTAAATGAAAAGATACCCTCTCCATCGGGAATCGCCGCAGAGGACAGGCCTGCGATAAAGGAAGTTCTTACCAATATAAAAGAAGGGCCGTTCGGCAAAGGCAAGATAATCAGGGCAGGGCTTGAAGGCGACAAGTCAATGGTGGCAATGTTTGACATAGGCAACTACAAAAAGAACATTCCGATGAAAGAGGTAAAGCCCGGAATCTATACCGGAGAATACCTTGTGCTGCCCGGAGATAACATAAAAGACATGCCCATCGTTGCTACGCTGAAAAAACCCGGCGGATATGAAAGCCAGTGGATGGATGTAAGCGGTTTTGTGACGATTGATACCACTCCGCCCCCTCAGGTTAAAGGCGTAAAAGCGAAAGGATTTCACGACAGGATTGAGATTGCATGGGAGCCGTTAAAGGACATATCTGACCTCGCAGGTTATAAAGTCTTAAGAAGCGAGCAACCTCTAAGCGGATATGCTGAGATAGCGAAAGTGGAAGTCAGTATTTTTGAAGATAAAACAGCCGGGTCCGATAAGATTTATTATTACAGGGTTTCGGCATTTGACCAGACAGGCAATGAATCAGACCCGCAAGACCCTCACAGAGCATCTCTTGTATCCAAAGAACCTGTCCCGCTTTCAGGCGAGCTAAAAAAAGACACTGTTCTTTCGGGAATTTATATTGTGAAAAACAGCCTCACAGTCCCAAAGGGTTTATCGCTGACAATAGAGCCCGAAACGCGGATTATGTTTGATGAAAATGCATCTCTCAATGTTTATGGCAAAATGATTGCAAACGGAAAGGAATCTCCGGTTGAACTTATACCCGCAGGTGATAAAAAGTGGAAGGGTATAACCGCTGAAGGAGCCAATATCGCGGTCAGCGGTTTCCGCATTAAAGGAGCAGCAACTGCAATGCTTTTGCGAAACACAGAGGGCTCAGTGGAAAACGGCGTAATCACAGGCAGCAATGTCGGAGTTTCTGTCTCAGGCACACCGTCAGTTGCAATGAAAAGTTTAACAATCTCAGGCAATAAAACAGGGATTGAACTTCAACAGACAGATGCAAAGGTTCTTCAGGCAAACATCTTTCAGAATGTCGAAGGCATTCGCATAAAGGGATTTTCTGGTGAGATAAAAGACAACAATATCGTTGACAATGAAAAGAACATCTCATCCGAATCAAATATAAAAATTGGCGCAAACTATCTCGGCTCCATAAACGTAGATGAAATGAGAATCAAAGGGATTAGCTTAACAAAGACCTATGATAATAAAGTTCCTGACGGCAAGATTGTGGATGCTATTTTCAACCCCTATGCGCTTCTAAACAATGAGGAACGCCAGAAAAAGGCAACGGAATTTCTTATTGAGGCAGGCAGCTATTTCAGGCAGAGGAATTACGGCAAGGCAGTAACGCTTTTTGAAGAGGCATTAAAGGCATTCCCAACCGCTGATACATATTATTACATTGCGCTTTGTTATCAGGAGATGAAGGAAGACAAGAAGGCTCTGAAATATTTAAAAGAGGGCGTTGAAAAATTCCCAAAAGATTCCACGCTCCAAAAATCCCTCGGTCTTATGTATTACCAGAAGGGCAGGGATGCCGAGGCAAAGAAGGCGTTTGAAGAAGTGCTTAGGCTCAGCCCCGGCGACAGGCAGGTAAAATTCCTGCTTGAGAGGATTGGGAAGTAAATAAAAAAATGGTTCAACGTTGTTTAACGTTGTTCAAATGGTTCAACATGTCCGGTAGAAAAAAAATAATTTCCATGCTGATTTTATTGCTCGCACTTATTGCCAGCGCAGGCTTGGCACATGGTGGGAAGAATGAAGCGGAAAGCTTATGGGAGCTTGGTGAAAAGGCTTATGATGCAGGCAGATATAAAGAAGCCCTTTCTTATTATGAAAAATCGCTCTCTAAGTGCGCAGAGGACCTTGAGTGCGCTGCATCCAACCTTAACGGCATCGGCGCAGTTTATGAGGCATTGGACAACGACAAAAAGGCGCTTAAGTATTATGAAGAGGCCCTTGCTGCAGCAAGGAAAATAAATAACCAAGACCTCATTGCAACAAACCTTTTTAATGTAGGTGCAACATATAACCGAACTTTTAATCAATATGAAAAGGCTTTGAGCCTCTTTGAAGAGTCATTAAGAATATTCAGGGAACTGAATGATAAAAAAAGCATTGCCATCGTTTTATTCAACACAGGCAAGGCTTTAAATTCTCTTGGCAGATATGAAAAAGCACTTTCATATTTCAATGAATCTCTTAAGGTAAACAGAGAGCTTAATAATCAGCAGGGCATTGCAGGAAATCTCAATCTGATAGGCAATGTGTATGCGAACCTTGGACAATATGACAAGCCGCTCTCATATTATCAGGATGCGCTCAGGATAAACAGGCAGCTTAATAATTTTCAGGAGATAGCAGTGGCATTGAGAAATATCGGTGACGCCTATTGCGACCTCATGGAGCATGACAAAGCGCTTAATTATTATCAGGAGGCTCTGGATATACAGAAGAAACACAATTTCCGTTTTGATATGGGTATAACCCTGACAAATATCGGAGCATTTTACAAAGACCTAAATCAATATGATAAAGCAATTTCTTATTACGAAGAATCACTAAAAATAAGCAGGGAAATTGACAACTCTGCGATGACTGCCACAAACCTGAATAATATAGGCAATGTGTATGCAAATCTCGGCAAATCCGATAACGCCCTCTCTTATTATCAGCAGGCATTGGATATAGACAAATTACTCAACAGACCTCAAAAAATAGCCATAACACTGAACAACATAGGTATGGAGTATTTTCGGCTCGGTCAGTATGAAAAGGCGCTTTATTATCTCAATGAGGCGCTTAAAATAGAAAGGAAGTTGAGCAATCCACATAATATCGCTGCCAGGCTTAATAATATTGGCGCTGTTTATTTGCGGCAGACAAAATACAGAGAAGCCGAAGAAGTATTTCTTGAAAGAAGGGATATTGGAAAGAGAATCACAAAGACCAGATTAATACATGCCGGATTAATAGAAGTTTATATTGCAAGTAAAAGATATGATGAGGCATTGGCCTTGCTGAAAGAACTGCCTCCAAGCTGGAGGGATAACAGGAATCGCCGCATGGAATATCATACACAGTATGGTCTGGCATTGAAAGGCAAGGGACTGCCCAGGGAGTCTGCGCAGGAATTGTTAAAGGCGGTTTCAATAGTTGAAGAGATAAGGCGTTCAGTGGGCGAGAAGAGTGAGTTTTTTGCCGGTGGCGGTTTTATCAGCAGGTTAACACCTCACAGAGAACTTACGGCAGTTCTCTCAGAAATGGCTCTCAGAGGAGAAATGTCGGATGACAGTTTCAAGCTTTACGGCAGGGATTTGGCATCCGGCGCATTTTATTTTTCGGAGTTTACAAAGGCAAGGGCGCTTCTTGAGATGATGGCAGGCTCTGTAAGGAAATATGACGAACTGCAAATCCCGTCTGACATAAGAAATAAGGAATCCAGTATCATCAAAGAGCTTTTATCCATAGAAGACGGATGGGAGGCAGCCTATTCAAAAGGCGAGGTTGTTTTTAAAAGGCTTTCGCAGAGGAAAGAAGAGCTTAATAGAGAGCTAAATTCTCTGATTTCCTCTATAAGAAAAGATTCCCCTGCATATGCTGCCGTAAATTATCCAAAGCCCATGCCTGCTGAAGACATGCCATTAAAGGCAAATGAAGTCTTAATAGAGTTCGGGCTAAGCAATGATGCAGTTGTTTTTTTTGTTGTAAGAAAAGGCGGTGTAAATAAAATCCATAAAATAAACATCTCTAAAGAGGAACTGACCGGGAAAGTAAAGAAATTTATAGAACCTTTAAGTTCTGGAAGGCACTCTGAATTTTCAACAGAGCTTGCAAAAGAGCTTTACGATATTCTGCTCTCTGAGACTCTAAAAAATGTGAAGGATACAGAAAGGTTAATAATTGTTCCTGACGGCATTCTTGGGCTTCTGCCGTTTGAGGCATTGGTGATAAAAGAAGGCAAAGATTTCAGAGACAGCTTTTATGTTGGAGACAAATGGACGATAACCTATGCACAGTCTGCAACAGCCCTTGCACTAACAAGACTTTTTAAACCTTCAATGGCTAAAAAACCATTTTTTGCGCTCGGTAATCCGGTATACGATAAATCAGACCCGCGGTATGCCGCCTATAAACAGGGCAAGTCACAGCCCGTTCCTGCACAAAATCTCAAGCAATACGCTTATCGTGGAGTTACTGTTGTTCCTAAAGAAGGCACAACAGGAGATACAATTGCATGGGAAGATGTGATATATCCGCCTCTTCCTGAGACTGAAGAAGAGATAAGGGGGATCGCAAAAATTTTTGGACTCAAGCCGGAACAGCCTGATGTGCTTTTGGGCATCTCAGCCACAGAGACAAATTTAAGAAGCGCTGTCCTGAAAGATTACCGCTATCTGCATTTTGCCACACATGCCGACCTCCCGGGGAAGGTTCAGGGCATAAAAGAACCATTTATCATTCTCGGACAAGTAGAGAACAGAGGAGAGGATGATGGTTTTTTGACTCTGAGCGAGGTGCTTGAACTAAAACTCTATGCAGATATGGTGGTTTTATCCGCATGCTCTACAGGAAAAGGCAGGCTTATAGAAGGAGAGGGCGTAGCCAATTTTGCAAGGGCATTTCAGCACGCTGGCGCAAGGAGTGTTGTTGTAAGCTTGTGGGAAGTGGCATCAGAGCCTGCGGTAGAGTATATGAAGATATTTTACGGTCATCTTAAATCAGGCAAGGACAGGGCAGAGGCATTGAGGCTTGCAAGAAATGCAATCAAGGCAAAATATCCGAATCCCTTTTACTGGGCGCCGTTTATATTGCATGGTGAGGGATAGTTGTTTTCAGCTATGAATAGATAAATGAACGAGGAGGGTGCGATGAACAGAAATGTTTTTTCAGCCGCTATTCTGATTTTTTCTCTTGTGTTTTTAAGTAATGTATGGGCTTCTCCCGTAGAGATAGAGAGCGTGCCGAAAATCCAGAACATTGTCCTTTATCTAGACAGCGCAATGATAAAGAAAGAAGCAATGGTTGTGGTTAAGAAAGGCGAAAATATCATAAGGATTTCAGGATTGACCGTAAATTTAACGGATGAATCTGTTCAGGTGAATATTAAGGAAAAGACGGCTGTCAGAATATCCAGTGTCAGGGTTGAAAAGACTTATCTCCAGAAGACAATACAGGAAAAGCTACAGAAACTCCAGTCAAGGCTTGAAGATATTAATGAGTTTATAAAGGAACACTCAAATGAAATCTCCGCGATAAACAGTTCCATCGAATTTTTAAAGAAGACCGTTCCATTTCCGCAAAACCAGAAGGTCACACAGGCAGAGGTTGAAGGCCACGCTAAGTTTATCGAAAAGTCTTTGTCGGTAAGCTATGACAGAATTGCAAAGATTGAAAATAAAACAAAGAAGCTTCACGAAGAAAAGAGGGCAGTGGAAAATGAGCTTAAAAACCTAAGCTCATCAAGGGATGAAAGCAAAACAATCGTAATCAATCTGCTTTCGAATGTGGAGAGAGAGATTAATCTGGGGCTTTCCTATATTGTTGTAAATGCAGGCTGGTCTCCGCAGTACGATGTAAGGGCTGACTCTGCCACAGGAAAGCTTGATATTGCTTGCTTTGCGAGCATAGCCCAGTCTACCGGAGAGGACTGGAAGAATGCGAATATAGAGTTATCAACGGCAAGGCCTTCTTACGGGCCTCCTCCGGAACTTTTCGCATGGTATGTGGATATTTACAAGCCGATGCCTGCGGTTTATAAATATAAAAAGGCTGCTAAAGGTGAAGACTTCATGATGGCGGAGAAAGCATTGGCGGCAGCTCCGGAGGAGCAATTCGAAGAGCCGAAGATAAAGGCAGAGGCTACATCATTCAGCTTTATAATCCCGGGCAAGCTTAATATACCGTCAGACAACCAGCCGCACAGGATATTAATCGCATCCTCATCCAAAGAGGCTAAACTCGGCTATTATGCAGCGCCGAAGCTCTCAAGACACGCACATTTAAGGGCAGGACTCAAAAACCCGCTTCCGTTTCCAATCTTCTCAGGACAGATGAGTATATTTTTAGATGAACGGTTTGTGAATACAACATCTGTTGATAAGCAGATTCTTCCTGATGAGGACATAAACCTGTCGCTTGGCATTGACGAAGGTATTAAGATAGAGAAAAAGCTCCTGAAGAAATTTACCGAATATTCCGGAGTGTTTTCAAAAGATACTCAGATAAACTACGAATATGCGATTGACATTGCCAGCAGCAAAGATAAAGAAATCGGCATTAATATCAGAGATAATTTTCCTGTTTCAAAGAATGAGCAGATAAAAGTTGCCCTTGAATCTCCAAAAAAAGAAGATGCAAAAATCTCCGACGACGGGATAATATCGTGGGATTTAAGGCTTAAGCCCAATGAGAAGAGGAATCTGAAAATAAAATTCAGGGTAGAATATCCTAAGGACTTGAAGATTACGGGATTGGAGTAGGGTGCGGCGAGAAATGCGGAGTGAAAAAGGACAAATGGCTAAAGCAAGGTTGAAAGTCTCAGACCCAAAGGTTCTCATCGGGCTATCAGTCTTCTTTGTGCTGATAGGGGGAATGATTATAGACCCTTTGGCAGGCCTTGCATGCTTTGCGCTGGCAGGAATTCTTGCGTTAATAGTTGGTTTGCGTGGGACAAGACGGCTGCGCTATGTTGCCTTTTTATTATTGATAATCATCGCCGCCCTTGCAGTATTGAAATTTCCCGAAGCAGGCCATCACCTCAGAGTTTATAAATCCAAAACAGTAACAGGAGACATGAAATGACACGTAGATTGCTTTTAGTAATTTTAATCTCTGCCGCTATCTTATTAAGTTCAAACTTTGCCTTTGCCGATGAAAAGGCATGGCTTGGGGTGCAGCTTGGATCACAGGAGCAGTTTAAACGTAGCGCTGCATGGCGGTTCCTTGGGAGGTTTGCCGGCAGACGTAATGGTGTTTTTGTTCGCGAAGTTGCAGCAGGAAGTCCGGCAGAACAAATGGGCGTAAAACAGAATGATGTTATTCTTTCCATCAACTATAAGGATCTAAAAAACCCCAATGAATTTAATGAATTTATGGATGCAGTTTCCGCATTAAAACCGGGAGATAAAATAGTTCTCTCAATTTTCCGCATGTCTCCAACCTTATTGACCATAGAGGGAACGATGGGAAAATCCCCAGAGTCTGCAGAAACGGAGCAACCCCACAAACCTTTAAAAGAAGCCAAGCCGGTGAGCGCTGACATATCTGCTAAGAGTTTTGCGCCCACAGGACATCACGAAGTATCATCTGTAGTTTTTTCTCCTGATGGCAAACATGCAATCTCCGGCGGCTCAAGCGGACTGAAGCTCTGGGATATTGCCACAGGTAATGAAATAAGGTCATTTGGAATATCTGCTGTCAACGGTGTAAGTACTTTCTCTGCTGATGGCAGATATGTATTGGCGAACGAATTCGGGAGCGTGAGTCTGTGGAATATTATGACAGGCGAAGAAATAAGGTCTTTCAATGGATACGCTCGTTCGGTCGCTCTTTCTCCTGATGGCAAATATGCATTGTCAGGGGGCCAAAAGGGCCAAATGGTTTTATGGAATGTCTCAACCGGCAAGGCAATAAGAAAAGTCAAGGCGAGTGATA
>CAZHHV010000082.1:0-730 GCA_964532335.1 uncultured Nitrospiraceae bacterium | reverse complement strand
ATGGCAGGCATATCATTTCCGGGGATATGAAAAATTTTCTTAAACTCTGGGATGTTGCAACAGGCAGAGAAATAAGGGCATTTATTGGAGACAGAGCCATTTATTCGGCAGCCTTTTCTCCTGATGGCAGATATGCCCTGTCTGGAAGTTATGAAACCCTTAAGCTCTGGGATATAGCTACAGGTAAAGAGATAAGGGCCTTCACAGGACTTGCTAAAGATGCTTTGATTATTTCAGCAGCCTTTTCTCCTGATGGACTCTATGTTCTTTCCGGGAGCAGTGATATGACACTCAAGCTATGGGATGTTGCAACAGGAAGGGAAATAAGGACGTTCACTGGGCATACAGGGATGGTTAGCTCTGTTGCTTTTTCACCTGACGGAAGGTATGCACTCTCAGGGAGTTGGGATAACACCGTTATGCTCTGGAATATTTCAACAGGCAAAGAAATAAGGACGTTCACAGGGCGTACAGGGAGGACTCGCACAAAGACTGTCACTAAAGATGGTGACATTATTCCTGCTACACTGCTGATGATAGGCGAGAAATTAATGTTTAACATTAGCGCACCGGGTCGTGTCAGCTCTGTTGCTTTTTCACCTGACGGAAGATATGCGCTCTCAGGGAGTTGGGATAGTACGCTCACCCTGTGGGATATTTCAACAGGTAATGTGATAAGCGAATTGACTCACAATAAATGTTACCGGAGTAAAGGATAAAAAGGAATCGT
>CAZHHV010000081.1:7187-8833 GCA_964532335.1 uncultured Nitrospiraceae bacterium | reverse complement strand
GCATTCATGGCAGGAGTGTTATCTTTTCTTTCGCCGTGTGTCCTGCCGCTCGTTCCTTCTTATGTCTCGTTTATAACTGGCATGTCCTTTGAGGACCTAACAGGAAGCGCAGACAGGAAGCGGGTGCGGAATCTTACAATCACAAACTCACTTATATTCATAGCTGGATTCTCTGCCGTATTCATTGCGCTGGGAGCATCGTCATCTGCGGCAGGACAGATTCTATTTCAGTATCAGGAGTGGATAAGGATTATCGGCGGAATACTCATTATTATCTTCGGCCTTTTCATAGCAGGTTTTCTTAAGCTTGATTTTTTGATGCGGGAAAGAAAGCTGCATCTTGGCGGCAAACCTGCCGGATACATCGGGACCTTTGCTATCGGCATGACATTTGCCGCAGGATGGACTCCGTGCATAGGCCCTATCCTCGGCTCAATCCTTCTTTTTGCTAGCGCAAAAGGCTCTGCTGTCTATGGGATAAAACTGCTCTCCGTATATTCGCTCGGGCTTGCAGCGCCTTTCTTTATCTCATCGCTTGCCATAAACAGCTTCTTAAGTTATTCCAAAAAATTCCAGAGGCACATGCGGGTAATAATGATCATCAGCGGCATACTTCTGATTGCATTCGGCGTAATAATGCTCTTTAACAGGCTGAAAGATATCGCAGGGCTTTTCCCCGACTTCGGGATAAAATTCTAACTCCGCGGTTTTTCCAAAACAGAACGTGTTATCGCTCCTTCACGAACTATTTTTATGTTTTTCCCTGTTACATTCGCAATTGTTGACGGCAGTCCTCCCGGAGTCCTGCCTCCGTCTATCACCATATCTATCTTCTCGCCAAAGTATCTTATCACTGCATCAGCGTCCTCTGCAGGCGGCATTCCTGAAGGATTCGCGCTCGTTGCTGTAATTGGAAATCCTGCCTCTTTTACAAGATGAAGCGCTGCTGATTCTCCAGGAATTCTTACTGTGATCCTGCCTGTGTTCGCAGTAAGATATGGCGACAAACCTTTTTTTGCTTCCAGGATTAATGTTAACGGCCCGGGCCAGAACTTATCCATAAGTGATTCCGCAATCTCATTTACAGATACAGCAATCATTGACAGAGATTCCCTGCTGCCAATAATCAACGGCATCGGTTTTTCTTTAGGCCTTTTCTTAAGTTCATATAGTTTTTTGAGAGAGGCTTCCTTATCAAATTTTACCCCGAGACCATAAAACGTCTCTGTCGGATATGCAACAATACCGCCGTCATTTAGTATCTCAATTGCTTTTCTGAGGATTTCTTTTCGATTATCTTCTGTAATTTTTATGAGCATGGTTGAATATTCTCTACTTTGTCATTCCCGTGCAAACGGGAATCCATGTATTTTTTTTACAAGGAACTGGATTCCCCGATTAAATCGGGGAATGACAGACTCTATTTTCTGGGCAATGACATTATGCGTATGGCTTATCGGCGCTTATCCCTCATCCTCACTCTGACAGTGTTCCCATGCGCCTCAAGCCCTTCAATATCAGCAATGGTTTCCACTGTCTTTGCAATCTTCATGAAACCCTCTCTTGTAAATGATAAAAGACTTGAGCGTTTGATAAAGTCGTAAACTCCAAGAGGAGAAAAAAACCTTGCAGTGCCGCCAGTTGGA
>CAZHHV010000081.1:0-7145 GCA_964532335.1 uncultured Nitrospiraceae bacterium | reverse complement strand
GCCCTGCCGAATAATCTCCCAGAGACTCAGGCGTCCATCTGCCAAGGAATATTGCGCCGGCATTTTTAATCTCCGGAAGGACAGCAGCAGGCATTTTTGTCATAATCTCAAGGTGTTCAGGGGCAATATCATTTGAAAGTTTTACAGCATAGGCAATATCTCTAACAATGATAACGGCTCCATAATTCTTAAGGGCTTTGCTTGCAATAGCCCTTCTTTTAAGCTTTGACATCTGCCTTTTAATCTCCTCGCAGACATCCTCTGCAAGAATCTCTGAATCTGTAATCAATACTGAGGATGCAAACTCATCATGCTCAGCCTGACTCAATAAATCCGCTGCAATAAATGCAGGGTTTGCAGAGGCATCAGCTATTATCAGAATCTCGCTAGGGCCTGCAATCATGTCAATATCCACCTCTCCGAAAACCATTCTCTTTGCCATAGCCACATATATATTGCCGGGACCCACAATCTTATCAACTCTTTTTATTGTCTGAGTTCCGTAAGCCATTGCCCCGACTGCCTGCGCTCCGCCAATCCTGTATGCCTCTTTAATGCCAAGCATTTTTATCGCTGCCATCACATACGGGTTTATTTCTCCACGCGGCGCTGGAACGCAAACCGCAATTTTCTTTACACCTGCAACCTGCGCAGGGATTACGTTCATCAGAACACTTGAGGGATATGACGCCTTGCCGCCGGGCACATAAACACCAACCCTTTCTATCGGCCTGATTATCTGTCCGAGCAATGCCCCGCCTTTTTTAAATGACCATGATTTTTCTTTTTGTTTTTCGTGAAAAGCCCTTATTCTTTTGGCTGACAATTCCAATGCCTTAACAATCTTCCTGTCAGCCCTATCAGCGAATTTTGATATCTCAGACGGCCTGAATAAAAGGGACTTTGCATCCGCATAATCAAATCTTCTTGTATATCGGAGAACAGCCTCATCCCCTTTTTTCTTCACATCAGAAAGAATGGAATTCACCACCCTTTCTATTACAGAACCGCCTCCCGAAGCTCGCCTCCTCAAAGTGTTGAGAAATATACTGATATCTTTTGCTTTCTTTATGATTCTCATTAGGCTAATTTTAGCTTTTTACTCCTGATTATTCAAGAACTTTCAGAAGTGCATTATAATCCACATAAAAAATCGGAATATATCTGATTGCCTTGTTTCACTCAGAAATGGTAGAATGTATGAAATTTTTCAGTCGTAGACTCGTAGAGAGGCGAGAGATGCCAGAAATGATAGAACAGAAAATACCTGTAGGTTTAACATTTGATGATGTGCTTCTTATTCCTGCGAAATCAGATATCCTTCCAATGGACGCTGACATATCTACCAGCCTTACAAAGAAGATAAAAATAAATATCCCCCTGCTCAGCGCTGCCATGGATACAGTCACAGAATCAGATCTTGCAATATCAATAGCGCGCGAAGGCGGAATCGGAATAATCCACAGGGCCATGTCTGCGCAGAGGCAGGCGTCAGAAGTGGACAGGGTAAAGAAATCAGAGAGCGGCATGATAATAGACCCTGTGACAATCTCGCCTGATGAGCCAATCTCAGAGGCTATGGCCCTGATGGAAAAATACAAGATATCAGGCGTGCCTGTTACAGTAAAAGGAAAACTCGTTGGGATACTCACAAACAGGGACTTAAAATTTGAGACCGGGCTGAGCCGAAAGGTCTCGGATGTTATGACAAGGAAAAAGTTGATAACGGCATCTATAGGAACAGACCTTGAAAGAGCAAAGGCGATCCTCCACAAATATAAAATAGAAAAACTGCCGATTGTGGATAAAGACTTCAACCTGAAAGGCCTTATAACAATCAAGGACATAGAGAAGAGAAGAAAGTATCCTCATGCATGCAAGGATAAGGTAGGAAGATTAAGGGTTGGCGGAGCAATCGGCGTGGGAGATGACGCCATTTTCAGGGCCAGCCTTCTTGTAAAGGCAGGCGTAGATGTGATTGCAATAGATACAGCCCACGGCCATACAAAATCAGTCATAGAGGTCTTAAAGAAGGTTAAGAAAAAATTCGGGATAGAAGTCATTGCCGGAAATGTTGGAACTCAGGAAGGGACGCTGGATTTAATAAAAGCAGGCGCTGATGCAGTCAAGGTTGGAATAGGTCCCGGCTCTATCTGCACAACGAGAATTGTTGCAGGCGCAGGAGTTCCGCAGATTACAGCGATAATTAACTGCTATTCGGCGGCAAAAAAATACGGAGTCCCCATCATTGCAGACGGAGGCGTAAAATATTCCGGAGATATAACAAAGGCTCTTGCTGCGGGAGCGCACTCTATTATGATAGGAGGGCTTTTTGCAGGAACAGATGAATCGCCGGGCGAAACAATCCTCTATCAGGGAAGAAGCTATAAAGTTTATAGGGGAATGGGTTCTCTGGGCGCAATGGAGCAGGGCTCAAAGGACAGATACCAGCAGGCAGGCGTTGAAAGTAAAAAACTCGTTCCTGAAGGAGTTGAAGGAAGAGTTCCAAATAAAGGCCCTCTCTCACAGAGCGTGCATCAGTTAATGGGCGGACTCCGTTCGGGAATGGGCTATTGCGGATGCAAAAATCTAAATGAATTACGACAGAAGGCAAAGTTCCTCAGGATTACAAACGCAGGCCTCAGAGAAAGCCACGTCCACGATGTTATCATCACGCGTGAAGCGCCGAATTACAGAACAGAGTGGTAGTCACACATTAAACCTGAAATTGATTATATCCCCGTCTTTTACCTCGTAAGTTTTTCCCTCAAGACGGAGTAGTCCTTTATCGCGCACCGCAGACATGCTGCCGTTTGATATGAAGTCGTCAAATGAAACAACCTCTGCCCTTATAAACCCGCGCTCAATGTCAGAATGAATTTTCCCTGCCGCCTTCTGCGCGTCCGTGCCTTTCTTTATGGTCCAGGCCCTGACCTCATCCTCTCCAACTGTAAGAAATGAGATAAGGCCAAGGAGGCCGTACGAGACATGGATTAATCTGTTCAAGGCAGGCTCCTGAATGCCAAGGTCATTAAGAAATGCATCTGCCTCTTCCGGAGACAACTGCGCAATCTCCATCTCAATCTTGCCGCAGAGGTTTAATACTTTTACCTGTTTGCCTTTGAAGAATTTCTGAAGTCCGGAAGTTGTTCCAGTAGTCTCTTCAGAATTCAAATCTTTTTCCGAAACATTTAAAACAATAACCACAGGCTTTATTGACATGAACTGGAGATTCCTCATTGTCTTTTGTTCTTCCTCTGAGAATTCAATATCTTTGAGAGGCGTCTCCTTTTCAAGAACCTCTTTGCACTTTAAAAGAATCTTTTTTTCTGTTTCATCCGGCTTCTTGCCTCTTTTTTGCCCCTGCTCCATTCTCTCAAGCCGTTTTTCAACAAGTTCCAAATCTCCGAAATTCATCTCAAGCTCTACGGTCTCCGCATCACGAACAGGGTTTACATTTGCCATCGGATGCACTATGGATTCATCATCAAAACCTCTGATGACATGGACTACGGCGTCAACGTCCTTTATGAGGTCAGATACCTTTCTGTTCTGCTCAATATCGCCTTTTGTAATGCCTATATAATCAATGTATTCTACTGTGGCGTATGTTGTTTTCTTCGGTTTATAAATCTCCGCCAGTTTTTCAATCCTTGAATCAGGGACTTTTACGACGCCGAGATGAGGTTCTGCCGTGAGAGTCGGGTATATTGTCGTTTCAAGGTTTAAGCCTGTCAGGGCATTAAATATTGTTGTCTTTCCTGAATTCGCATGTCCGGTAACAGCTATCTTCATCCAATTTCCTTTCTCATTGGGGAGTTGCTTCTTAAAAAAGCCCCTTAGGTATGTTTATCCCCAGATGCTGGTATGCATGCTTTGTGGCAAATCTGCCTCGCGGCGTCCTTTCAAGAAAACCTTCCTGAAGGAGATACGGCTCATAGACATCTTCTATCGTCTCTTTGTCCTCTCTCAATGCTGCCGAAAGAGTATCCACGCCAACAGGCCCGCCGCTGAATTTCTCTATAATTGTAGAGAGGAGTTTCCTGTCTATGTCATCAAGTCCCTTTTCATCAACGTCAAGGGCCAGAAGAGAGTCCTTTGTCATCTTCATATCAATTGCGCCGTCTCCTTTTACCTGCGCAAAATCCCTTATCCTTCTGAGAAGCCTGTTTGCAATCCTCGGCGTGCCTCTTGAGCGCAGTGCAATCTCAAGAGCGGCATCATCCTTAATCTCTATGCCGATAATCCCTGAAGACCTCAGCACAATTTTTTTACGTTCAGAGTGCCCATAAAATTCAAGCCTGTTTATCACTCCGAATCTGTCTCGTAAGGGAGAGGTGAGAAGCCCAGTCCTGGTTGTTGCGCCTATCAAGGTAAATTTGGGCAGGCTTAATTTCAGTGTCCTTGCATTAGGCCCCTGCCCGATGATTATATCAAGCTGGTAATCCTCCATCGCGGGATAAAGAACCTCTTCCACTATCCTCGGCAGGCGGTGTATCTCGTCTATGAAGAGGATGTCAAAGTCCGACAGGTTTGTAAGTATCGCGGCAAGGTCTCCCTGCCTTTCAAGCACAGGCCCTGATGTGGACCTTATATTGACCTTAAGTTCGTTTGCGATTATTGTCGCAAGCGTTGTCTTGCCAAGCCCCGGAGGCCCGCAAAAAAGGACATGGTCTAAAGGCTCATTTCTCTGCCTTGCGGCAGTGATGAATACTCCAAGGTTTTCTTTTATCTTTTCCTGCCCGACAAAGTCACTGAATGTCTTGGGCCGCAGATTTAGCTCGTAGGTTAAGTCTTCCTCTTTAATGACAGGCGCCAGCGTTCTCTCTGGCTGATCGTCTTTACGTATCATTTGCATTACCCGTGAGATATTTTAAAGATTCTTTGACTAAAGTTTCTATATCCTTATATCCTTTTTTGTAAGCCATCTCAAGCGACTCTATCGCTTCTGCTTTTTTATATCCGAGATTAACAAGCGCTGAAAGCGTGTCTTCAAAAAGCCTGTCTCTAACTTTTCCCAAACGTGGGAGTTTTTCTCTTAGTTCAAGTATTAACCTGTGCGCTGTCTTTTTGCCAAGCCCGGGTATCCGGCACAAGAGGGCCACATCCTCTTCTTCAATTGCGCGCATAAAATCATCATGCGATATTCCTGAGAGTATGTTTAACGCCATCTTCGGGCCAATGCCTGTTATGCCAAGAAGGGTTGTGAATATCCTTTTTTCATCCTCGGTTACAAAGCCGTATAACTGCAAGGCATCTTCACGCACGTGAGTATAGATATTCAGAAAAACCGTATTGCCTTCTTCAGGAAGATTCGAGAGTATGCTTAAAGGGACATTTACCTGATAACCCACGCCGCCGGCTTCCACGATGACATTATCGGGCCTTCTTGAAATGAGCTTTCCTCTTAATGAACCAATCATAGCTTTAATTTTAACAGATAGCGCATTGTTTTATCCTTCCAATCTTGCCTGAAGTTTTGATTTTAAAGTGTAATCTTCTCCAACTCTTTTACTATCCTCTTTATTTCCCAATCCTTTAATGTGGATACCTCTGATTTATCGTAAATAGACAGCAGAAATATTATCTCTTTCATTGAAATAACATATGTAATTATACGAAATCCTCTGCTCTTCCCTCCCGGTTTATCAGGAGTCGAAAGCCTGATTTTGTAACAACTCTGTCCTATGGGCGTGCCTATTGTGGGATTATCTAAAAGCTCGTTTGAAAATTCTTCAATCTCTTGTTTAAGTGAGGGGTATTTTTTAGTAAGTCTTTTAAGTTCTTTCGAAAAGTTGTCTGTCGGAACAATCTTATAACTCATTGATCAGATTATATATTGTTCTCATCTTCTTTTTGCCTGTAAGCATAGTCTTGACCTCTGACACAGCTTCCTTTAAACCGAGCAGAACCCTCTGTTTCTGCATTTCCTTCATCAGATGTTCCCAATCTTTATAAGGTATCACCACATTTGTTTTATGCCCTTTTTTATCTGTTATGTATTGAACCTGCATTTGCTATTCCTCCTTTCTTTCCCATGAATTTTTAAAATCCTTTGTATCCAATACTTGTCTTCATGCCTCTGCAAGCTGCATTGAGATGACCTTTGACACTCCAGGCTCTTCCATTGTTATCCCGTAGATGTAATCCGATGCCTCCATAGTCACTCTGTTATGCGTTATCACTATGAACTGGATGTTTGTTGAAAGTTCTCTCAACATTCTGCTGAATCTTCCGGTATTGGAGTCATCCAGCGGCGCATCCGCCTCATCAAGAATGCAGAGCGGAGTCGGCTTTATAAGGAAGCTCGCAAACAGAAGAGACAGCGCAGTCAGCGCTTTTTCTCCGCCCGAAAGAAGGGTTATGTTCTGCAATTTTTTGCCCGGAGGCTGTGCGATTATATCTATGCCTGTTTCAAGGATATTACTTTCATCTGTAAGGATGAGTTCTGCCCTTCCGCCTCCGAAGAGTGAGATGAACACCTCAGAGAATTTTATCTTCAGCGCCTCAAACGCCTCTCTGAGTTTTTTCCGTGTTGTGCTGTTTATCTTTGTTATCGCCTCTTCAAGTTCGGCAATGGACCTGTTGAGGTCTTCCTGCTGTTTTGATAGAAACTCATACCTTGTGGTTAATTCTTCATACTCTTCAAGCGTGCCGAGGTTTACCGGCCCGAGCTCCTGTATCTTTGCCCTGAGTTCAGTTAGCCGCTCTTCGTCTTCCGGCAAGATAGGCTCTGTTTCAAGCGAATCTATTTCTGTCCCGTAATTCTGCCTTATATTTTCAGCCAGGTTTTCAATCTTCAGCCTGTGCTCTGCCCGTTCCACATCAAGACTTGAGACTTTAGATATGAGAGCATCTATCTCGTGCCTGAGCGCCTTGACTGCCTGCTCATATGAGAGCATCTGCTGGTTTTCCTGCTCCAGAGCCTCTTTCCTTATAGATATGTCATCCCTAAGCCGGTCCGCATTTAAAACCATGCCTTTTATTTTCTCTTCGTTTTCTCCGGACTCTGCCTCTCTCTGTGAGATGCGGTCTTCAACAGACTTCATCTCTTCAGTTAGTAAATGGTCCTTCTGCGACAGTTCTTCCAGAGCATTGGCTGTTGTTTCTATCTCTTTCTGCGCCGCCTCTATCTTTTCTTTATG
>CAZHHV010000080.1:0-8871 GCA_964532335.1 uncultured Nitrospiraceae bacterium | reverse complement strand
GGGAGCTTCTAATCCTCTTTTAGGACGTGTGCTCCCGCCATTTGAACTCCGAAAGTTGAGCATTGATAAACTCAGCTTTCGACCAGAACCAATGATTGATACTCTTGTTCGCTATAAGGAAAAAGGTTCATATTCCGGTTTAAAAGAAAACAACCCTGAAACAGTCATTGAGAAAATACTGAATAATCTCGGACTAAAGTATACAAGCGGTGATTTACAAAGTTTAGTCGGTGTCGTTGATGATAAAAAAAGAACGATGGATTTTATTATTCCTGATCAAGCCAGTCCAAAAATTATTGCGGAGAGTTCTTTTTTGGTAACTACTTCCTCCGGTCAAGGTGATAAGTCAAAAACAGAGATATCAATTCGTGATTTAATTTCTGAGCATTATCCTCAAGCTAAGTTTATCGGTTTTGTTGATGGTATTGGTTGGTATGCAAGACAAAATGATCTTAAGCGTATGGTGTCTGCATATGATGATGTGTTTACGTTCCATCCTGATGAACTCCAACGGTTCAATCAAATGCTTGTGGAGACATTTGGACTATGAATCTAAATGTTATTCTTCATGGCGATTGTTTAGAAATCCTGCACACAATACCAGACAATAGCGTGGATGTGACTTTTGCTGATCCACCATTCAACCTTAACAAGAAATATAACAGTTACAGTGACCGCAGGAGCTTGGATACATATTTGCTTTGGTGCAAGCAATGGCTTACTGAAATGGTCCGTATTACAAAACCAACTGGTAGTATTTTTGTCCATAATATTCCAAAGTGGCTTACTTATTACGCATCATTTCTTAATGAGATTGCCGATTTTAAACATTGGATTTCATGGGATGCTATGAGTACCCCGCTTGGAAAAACTTTGATGCCTACACATTATGGTATTTTATTTTATGCAAAAGACAGGAAGTTAAATAAGTTCTACGAAGTTCGCCATCCGCATAAACGTTGTAGAAAGTGTAATGTTCTTTTAAAGGATTATGGAGGCAAGAAAGCAGGGTTGCATCCTTTTGGCCCCTTGGTTTCTGATGTTTGGACAGATTTGCACAGAATCAAACATGCTAAGAATAGAGATGAACACCCGTGTCAGTTACCCGAAACAATTCTTGAACGTTTGATTCTTATGACGACTGACGAAGGTGATATCATTCTTGACCCTTTTAATGGAACAGGAACAACCGTAATCGCCGCAAAACGTCTTGGAAGAAAATACATAGGAATTGAACTTGATAAACAATATGTGACTATTGCTGAAGAAAAGCTTAGAAATGTTCGATCAGATTCTCATATTGATAGTGTTTGGGTTAGTAAATATCTTAATGGAATAGCTACCATTCGAGATAAAGACTGGGATGTTCTTCAATCGCATTTTGACATTCCCAATCCAATTCCTCTGCTTGAATATAAAAACATTGTTTATAAAAATGGGAAGATTCATAAACATACACATATCATGGACAAAACAGAGAATCTTCTTGTGCTTTCATTTGATGATGTGATGTTTGTAGAGAGGTAGAGCGATTGGAAAAGTCTGAAGCTAAATAGGATAAGGAGATTTAATGGTAAAGGCGATAGAGTGGAAAGACGGCAAGGTTATAATGCTTGACCAGTCCCTCCTTCCTATAGAGGTAAAATTTATAGACTGCGCGAATTACCATATTGTTGCCGAGGGCATAAAAAAACTCTGGATAAGAGGCGCGCCTGCAATCGGCATAGCAGCGGCAATGGGGATTGCTCTCGGCGCACAGGATATAAATGCAAGAAGCTTCAAGGACTTCATGAAAGGGATAGATATTATATGCAATGAACTTCTTAGCACGCGACCTACGGCAGTAAATATAAAATGGGCTGTTGAAAGGATAAAAAGGCTTTTAAAAGAGAGACGCGGTGAATCGGTTGCCCGGTTAAAGGAACTTCTCATTGAAGAGGCAAAAAAGATACATGAGGAAGACATTGAGGTTAATAAGGCAATAGGAAGATGGGGCTCGCAGTTTATAAAAGACGGTGATACAGTTCTAACTCACTGCAATGCAGGAAGTCTTGCAACGGGCGGGTACGGCACTGCAACAGCGCCGATATTTGTAGCAATAGAACAGGGCAAGAAAATACAGGTCATAGCTGATGAGACAAGGCCGGTGCTTCAGGGAGCAAGGCTTACCGCATGGGAGCTTATGCAGGCAGGCGTGCCTGTGACGCTTATAACAGACAACTCTGCGGGCGCGCTTATGAAAAAGGGCGAGATAGACCTTGCTATTGTCGGCACTGACAGGACTGTCAGGAACGGAGATGTGGCTAATAAAATCGGGACATATTCTGTAGCTGTATTATGCAAAGAGCATAAGATACCGTTTTATGTTGCTGCGCCGCTCAGCAGCATTGATTTTTCAATCCCCACAGGCGATATGATTCCGATAGAAGAAAGAGGCGCAGAGGAAGTTACACATATATTCGGCAGATGCCAGATTGCGCCTGACAACGTGAAAGTGAGAAATATGGCATTTGATGTTACACCTGCAAAATATGTGACGGCAATTATCACTGAAAAGGGCGCATTCAAGCCAAGGGATATTAAAAAATTGGCAAAAAAAGATGTTAATCTTGATGAGTTCAGGCTCTGAGGCAAGTGCAAATAATGCAGACATTGCTAAAAAATAAAAGAACAGTAGAGCAGAAGCGCAGTAGAGCAACAGCAAGAAGACTACTGCACTACTGCTCTGATGAGCTGCTGCTCTTAAGAAGATAAGAAATGATTTCTAAGGCAGTGGATATAAAGAGGGTTTTTGATGCGTATGAGAGGGAATTAAGTCTCGTTGAGGCTAAGCTTGAAGGACTGTTCCAGAGCGAAGCTCCTCTTATCCCGCTGATAGGCAGGTATCTGCTTGAGAGCGGCGGCAAGAGATTAAGGCCGCTTTTCCTGCTTTCAAGCGCAAGGCTTGCAGGCTATAAAGGGGATGAACATATAGCGCTTGCAGGCATCATAGAACTGATACATATGGCTTCTCTGCTTCATGATGATGTTGTTGACGCTGCAAAGATACGCAGGGGAAGGCCGGCAGCCCATTCAGTATGGGGGAATCAGGTTGTGATTCTGGTCGGAGATTTTCTGTATTCAAATGCCCTTAGAAAAGCTGTGTCCTTCAAAAATCAGAGGATAATGGAAGCCCTTTCAGAGGCGACAACGAGCATGACAGAAGGAGAGATACTGCAGCTTCAGAAGACCGCTGATATCAATATTACAGAGGACGAATATATAAAAATAATATCTGCCAAGACAGGTCTGCTCATATCAGCGGCATGCAGGATTGGCGCAATACTGAGCATCAGACCCCCTGCTGAAGAAGCTGCCCTTGCAATGTTCGGGCTCAAGGCAGGCACAGCTTTTCAGATGGCTGATGATATTCTTGATTACATGGCAGAAGAGAGCGAGCTTGGCAAGAAACTCGGCAAGGACATTGGAGAGGGGAAAATAACATTGCCGGTTATTTATCTTTTTAAAGGCGCATCAGGCGCTGAGAAAGAAGAAATAAAACGGATAATAGAAAAACCCTCGGAAGAAGGACTCAGGCGGATTCTCGCGCTCTTCAGGCAGTACAGCGTTCTGGAAGAGTCGCTCAAAAGGGCGCAGGCATTGGTTGATGAGGCAAAGGATGAGCTTTCCATATTCCCTGACTCTCCTGACAGGGACGCCATGCTGAGCCTTGCCGACTATGCAATATCAAGAGATAAATAATATGCATCCATTGGTCAAACTCGCAAGGCAGACAGTAGAGACCTATGTTAATGAACGCTGCGTGATAGAGCCTCCTGCCGAGCTTACGCCTGAGATGAAACAAAAGGCAGGGGCATTTGTCTCTATAAAAAAACACGGAGAATTAAGAGGCTGCATAGGAACTTTTATCCCTTCCTGCGAGAATGTTGCCGGAGAGATTATAAGAAACGCAATATGCGCTGCAACACAGGACCCGAGATTCCACTGTGTTGAAAAGGAAGAACTGAGCGAGCTTGCTTATTCTGTTGATGTCCTGACTCCGCCTGAAGAGGTTAAAGACCTTAAAGACCTTAATCCTAAAAAATACGGGGTAATAGTTTCAAAAGGGCAGAGGAAAGGATTGCTCCTGCCTGACCTTGAAGGTGTTGACACCGTTGAAGAGCAGCTCCGCATTGCAAAGATGAAGGCAGGCATATATGATAATGAGGAAGTTAAAATCTTCAGGTTTGAGGTTAAAAGATACCATTGAAAACGCAAAATTCAAATATCAAAATTAATGGTAAATAGGTGAATGGGTGAATAGGTGAATGGGTTCTTGCGATTTACCGATTCACCTGATAGCGATTCACCGCAATAAAATATATGGCAATATCACTTAAAGGCAGTCTAAGAGAATACAGCCTTCCAAAAATACTTGCCGATCTTCACAGGAAGCGGGCAACCGGAACTCTTGCAGTCAGCACGCCTAACTTTACCAAAAAGGCGTATTTGGTAAAGGGCGACGCCGTATTTGCCGCATCATCATACGAGGACGACAGGCTCGGAGAAATGCTGCTTAAGGCCGGGAAAATTACGGTTGAACAATACGACAAATCCGTAGAGATATTAAAAAGGACAAAGAAAAGACTTGGCGCTATCCTTGTGGACCTCGGGTATCTGACGCCTAAAGACCTTTTCTGGGGAGTTAAATATCAGGTAAAAGAAATAATATACAGCCTTTTTCAGCTTGAGGAAGGCGAATGTGAATTTGTTGAAGGCGATGTGCCGACAGATGAGGTCATAACCCTCAAGATGAGCATGGGCAATCTTATCCATGAAGGGGTAAAAAGGATAGATAACTGGACAAGGATAAGGAGAGAGATGCCTGATACAGGGATTGCGTTAACCATCTCAAAAGACCCTTTAAACCTATTTCAGGATGTGGAGTTGAGCCAATATGACAAGAAAATGCTCACTATCATAGACGGCAAAAAAACCATCAAAGAAATTATTGACAGTTCGTGGATGAATTCATTTGAAGCGATGAAGACTATTTATGTCCTGTGGTCTATCGGAATCCTTGAAGAAAAAATGGCTGAGAAGGAAGAAGTGAAAGAGGAGACAGTGGAAACTGTATCATTGGATGATCTGCTCCAGCCCTTTGCCGAGGAAGAGGATACATTGATAAAAAGGGTGGAAGAGATATATTCAAATCTTGACAGGCTTAGGCTGAATGAACTCCTTGAGGCCAGCGAAGATGCGGATGTGGAGGCAATCAAGAAGAATTACTACAGGCTTGCGCGGGAATTCCATCCTGACAGATATTTTAATACTTCTGATGCCACACTGAAGGATAAGCTCACAGCAGTCTTTGACGCCCTCACAGCAGCATATACTGTTTTAAAGGATGACTATAAGAGAAAAGAATATTTCGATTCTCTCAATAAACAAGCAGGTGAAATGCCGGAAGAGAAAACACAGGCAGAGGAAATACAAACAGAGGCGGCACATCCGCCTCAGACGGAGGAAATGCCCGAAGAAGTGAAACATATAGAAGAAATATCTTGGGGAGAAGTGCCCTTGGAAGGAACGCCAGAGGAAAAGGTAAAGGAAGAAGAAATAAAGGAAGAAAAAGAAATCGTGTCGGAGATTCGTCCGCACTCAGGCGGACTCGCAGAGGAGAGCAGAGGCAAAAAAGATAAGGGCGAGGAACTGTTTAAGAAGGGTGTGGATGAATTCAAGAAAGGCAGCTTTGAGGCTGCTATCGGCCTTTTCAGGCAGGTCACAGAGATAGATTCTGAAAAACCGCAGTACTGGAGCTATCTCTCTCTGTCGCTTTCAAAAGTTCCTCATAAAAGTAAAGAGGCTGAAGAGGCTTTGCTTAAGGCAATAAAGCTTGAACCGTTAAACGGAGAGCATTATGCGAATCTCGGCTCCCTTTATCTTAAGGCAGGACTGCGTAAGAGGGCCGCAGGACAGTTTGAGAAGGCATTGAAATTTGATCCGGGAAATGTAAAGGCACAGAAGGGGCTGAAACAGGCAAAGGAGAGCAAGTCGGTGAATAGGTGAATAGGGAGTGAGGATTTATACATAACGGCAGAAATGTTTGCGCATAACCTGATAAAGACTCCTGAATTCTGTCATGCCGGCTTGTCCGGCATCCTTCCGACTTGTTCGGAATCGTCAAGAAAGATTCCCGACAAGCGGGAATGACAATTGATGCGCAATTACTTATGACGCTGCATATAGATAGTTATTTTCTTTTGAAAATTCCGCTTTTGCCGCCGCGTTTTTCCACAAGCATAATATCAGAGATAACCATTCCCTTATCCACAGCCTTGCACATGTCATAGATTGTGAGCGCAGCGGCAGATACCGCAGTAAGCGCTTCCATCTCAACGCCTGTCTGTCCGGTTATCTTAAGGCGGGATTCTATTTCTATTCTGTTTTTTTTCTCATCAAGCCTGAAGTCAATATCAACTGATGTGATATTCAGCGGGTGGCAGAGAGGGATAATCTCGGATGTCTTTTTTGCAGCCATAATCCCTGCAAGTTTTGCAACATTCAGGACATCGCCTTTTGAAACCCTGCCTGATTTTATTAGCTTAAAGGTCTCTTTTTCCATATAGACAGAACCCCTTGCAACAGCCATTCTTTCGGTTAATGGTTTTGAGCCTACATCAACCATTTTAGGCCTGCCTTTTTTGTCTATGTGGGTAAGTTTTTTCACGGTTTTAATATATCATTTTGATGGGGTTATAGGCAATTAAGTATTAAAAGTAAGCTTATAAAATATCTTTTTGACAAATGCAGTGATATGTGATATTTTTTGCTTGAAGGACAGCAATGGTGATGGAGAAGACCTTATGCAAAAGTCAGTTATCGGGGGAATCTTTCTTCTTACTGAAGTCATGACCGAAGGGATACGAAACATGCAACTCATGTTTAAGAATTGAAATAGTCATGAAATAATGGTATCATACTCCTATAATTTAATGGAGCATAGATGAAATATCCCAGAATCATAAAGACTCATATTAAAAGCGCCCTTAAATATTTCCCCGTGGTATTGCTGACAGGAGCCCGGCAGGTGGGAAAATCAACTCTGGCGCTTGATATCTTTGAAACATACATGACCTTTGACGATATTACAGTTTATGCATCCGCACGGTCAGACCCAAAGACATTTGTTAACAGCCTCAAAAAACCAGTTGTTATCGACGAAGTTCAGAAGATGCCTGAAATCCTTAATGCCATTAAAATGGATGTGGACAGGAAAAGGGTAAACGGCAGTTATCTTTTGACCGGTTCTTCCAATATTATGGCATACAAAAACATAGCTGATACGCTGGCAGGAAGGATTGCGGTTCTTGAACTTTTGCCTCTAAGCTGTAAGGAAATGGGTTCCAAAGACGACAATATACTTGATAAGCTGTTTTCACAAAATATCGCAAGGGTTAAACTGCCTGATATTAAGAAGGACAAGATAATAATGCATATCATCAACGGCGGATACCCTGAAGTGCAGAAGATTGATGACCCCAAAGGCAGGTATCTCTGGTTTGGTTCATACATAAGCACCTATATTGAGCGTGATATCAGGGATATCGGAGAATTGCGGCATATGGACAAGTTCATCGGAATGTTCAATATGCTTGCCTCACGCTCCTCGCAGGTTCTGATTAAATCAGATATTGCGCGCGATGCCGGCATTGACAGCAAGACACTGGATAATTACCTAAAGCTTCTGGAACTGACATATCAGATATGCCTGCTGAAGCCTTACAGCATGAACATTAATAAGCGGTTTGTAAAGAGCAATAAAATATTTTTCACGGACAGCGGCGTTGTTTCATATCTTCTCGGCATTTCAGCTTTGCAGCAACTAATGGCATCTCCATATAAAGGCGCTATTTTTGAGACATTTGTTTTTGCCGAGTTGCTGAAGGCGGTAAAATACGCTGAACAACCCTCGCAGATATTTTTTTACAGGACTTTTGACAGGAGAGAGATAGACTTTATTATTGAGAAAGGAGAGTCTATTATTGCTGTTGAAGTAAAATTTTCTCAGACAGTAACAAAGAGTGATTTCAAACACATTATTGATATTGGGAAAAGCGCGGGCAATCTTACTGCAGGATATGTCTTTTACATGGGAGAGCATATCCTGCCGTTTGGAGAAAATCTGTATGCCCTGCCGGTCAAGATATTGTTTTGAAACAGATAGTTGCAAAATCATTTGACAATATTGATAGCGTTTGATAGTGTTGGACTATGATGGACATGAAGAAAGGCTTGACAGGGGAGAAGATGCAACAAAATATTAAAGCTGTAATGGCAGGTGTTATGGCATATAAATTGCTCAGACAGACAGACAGACAGACAGACAGACAGACAGACAGACAGACAGACAGACAGAGTTTTTCGTTTAGTAGAAAATAATCGCAAATTTTTTAAAGGCGTGCTGAATGGCACGCCTTTTTTGTATAAAGAGTAAGGGTTAGTAATATGACAGCAATAAGCCTTAAAGAACACGATGAAAAATACAAAACTCTTTATAATGGCAGCGTTTGTGCTGGTCTCATTTACAACCGCTGTATTAAGCGAAAAGTCTGCCGAAAATAGAAGACAGTAAACTACTTACTTTTTAAGAAAGGAGGAACAAAAAGATGGCTGCCAAGACAAAACAAGGAAATCCGGAGGCAAGGCGCCCCGGAGAGGATGAGCAGGCGTCCCAGTATGCAAGAAGCCTTATTGAGGCAAGCCTTGACCCTCTGGTCACAATCAGCCCGGAAGGGAAGACACAACCAGCCTTATCAGGTCACGGTAAGGCAAGAATCTCAATATTGCTCCTATCTGTACTTGGTATACTTGCCCTTATCGGCGGCTACT
>CAZHHV010000079.1:1127-8997 GCA_964532335.1 uncultured Nitrospiraceae bacterium | reverse complement strand
TCCTACGCATATTGTGGAAACCTTAGAGCGGATATATTTCATAGTATCATATATGGCAAGACCGGCAGATACACTTCCACCCGGCGAGTTAATATAAAGATAAATATCTTTTTCAGGATCCTCTGCTTCCAAAAATAATAATTGTGCAATAGTTAGACTTGCAATGTGATCGTCTATTGCTGTACCGAGAAATATAATTCGTTCTCTCAACAATCGTGAAAAGATATCCATGCCCCGTTCACCGCGTCCTGTTTGTTCAATTACGTACGGTACGAGTTGATTGTATATCTCAAATTTTTTGTTTAATTGAGTTTGAGTAAAAATATCACGCTTCATTGGTTATTTCCTTTTTCTCTTTAATTTTTTCTTCTGCTTTAACTTCTTTGATCTGAGCATTTTCTTTTAAAAACTTAATAACTTTTTCTTCCAATAACATCTCCATTCTATTTGTATCCTTGTAATACTTAACTAGCTTTGCGATAGAAATTCCCGTTGATTCCGATTCTTTTTTTGCAGCCTCTATAAAGCCGCATGTGTTGATGAGAAGGATATCCGCGTCCTCAGGGGCGTTGAGGTACAGGAAGCCATTGCCGATAAGTTTTCGTGTGAGGTTATCAGAATCAACCGTATTTTTCGGACAGCCCAGGCTTATGACAGATATCTTATCTGCCAAGGGAATGAGCCTTTTTCACTGAGTGGTAGATGATAAAATATCCGATAACCGCAGAGATAAAGCCAACAAGCAAGGTGCCTAAGACAAAAGGCATAAGGAGAGGTTTGAACTCGTGAAGAAGGTAAGTGAATGTAATGTGTGCCCAGTCTATTTCAGGAATTATATTTTTTATGCCGAGGCATTTTGCTCCGACCCATGTGCTGAAAGTATAAATTGGAACAATAGTCCATGGATTTGTTACGAATACCCCTGTAATAGTTACGAGCCTGTTTAGTCCGAATGCCCATGCTATTGCAAGGCCCAGAACTGTGTGGAGGCCAAGCAGGGGAGACATCCCTATGAAAACACCGGCAGCAAACGCCATTGCCAGTTTGTGCGGAGAGTCTTTGAGGCTCAATATGTCTCTGAGCCTATCTCTGAATCCCATAGTGCTGGTAACCCTCTGCCTTTAACGCTGATTCCTTCCCGTATTTATCAACTGCAACCATGTCTTTTTTTGTGATAGCGCCTATACAGGTTATCTTCAGCTCAGGGTTCATGGCCCGTGGCTTGTAGTCAGGAGGCGCTGTAAAGAGCAGTTCATAATCTTCTCCGCCTGAAGTGGCGAGCTTAAATAAATCCAGTCCTAAAGCCGAGGATGCCTCTTTTGCCTGATTGGATACAGGAATATGCTCTATGTAAATCCTTGCGCCGGCTCTGCTTTCATTGCACAGTCTTGATAAGTCAATAAACAATCCATCGCTTAAATCAATCATCGCTGTTGCATATTTAATTAAATTTTTAGAATTTCTTGCTTTCGGCATGAGGTGTCTTTTCAACAGCGGGGCGATAGTGTTCCATGTTACTCCTGTTTTTTTAAATTTAGTGATTAGGGGGTAGTTTGCAGCAGTTATTTTTTTGCTGACAGCTGACAGCTGACAGCTGACAGCTTTTTTAAGAACCTCCAGCCCGCATGCAGAGTCTCCGAGGCTGCCTGTTACATATATCTTATCCACTGGTTTTGCGCCTGAACGCTTTACAGGTATTTCTGCGTATCCTATGAGAGATGCAGCTGCAACCATGTCTTTTTTTGAAGAAGAGAGGTCTCCGCCAATAAGCGATATCCCGTATAGCTTTATGGCATCCTGAATACCGTCAAAAAAACTATTAACAAATGATTCCTCTGTTGTTTTATTCATTGCAATATCAAGCAGGAGGTATTGCGGTATTCCGCCCATTGCGTAGATGTCACTTGCGTTTACAGAGACGAGTTTGAATCCAAGCTGGTAAGGTGTTGTAAAGCTTAAGTCAAAGTGCACTTTTTCAACCATCATATCAGTGGTGATAAGGAGTTTTTTACCCCGGGGTTTTATTACGGCTGCATCATCGCCTATGCCGACAATAACATCTTTTGATTTTACGGTAAATCTTCTGCGGATTGTTTTCAGAAGGGATAATTCGCCGAGTTCGGAAAGCTTCATGACAAAATGGTAATAGGAGTCAACACGACAGGGTTCGAGGGTTCAAGGGTTTGAGGGAACTGATTATTTTTTTGACCCCTTGACCCCTTGACCCCTTGACCCTTTTTAAGTTTTTTATCAGTTTTCAGCGCTGCTTTAAGCACATCATCCATTATATCAGCAAAGATGAATGTCAGGTCTTTCTTTACGTATTTCGGAATATCTTCAAGGTCTCTTTTATTTCTTTTCGGAATAACGATGTGTTTTATGCCCATTCTCTTTGCCGCTAAAGCCTTCTCTTTTAGTCCGCCTATCGGAAGCACCCTGCCTCTCAATGTTACTTCGCCTGTCATTGCGAAGTCCTTTCTTACAGGTTTTCCTGTGAGCGCTGATGCAATTGCAGTTGCCATTGTTATGCCTGCTGAAGGCCCGTCTTTGGGTGTTGCGCCTGCAGGGACATGTATGTGAATATCTATTTTTGAGAAGACCTCATCCTTTATCCCAAGTGACTTAGCCTTTGAGCGGACATAGCTTAAAGCTGCCTGCGCAGACTCCTTCATAACGTCTCCGAGCTGGCCTGTTAGCGTGAGACTGCCCTTGCCCCTCATGGTTGTAGCCTCAACATAGATTATGTCGCCTCCCGACTCTGTCCATGCAAGGCCGGTTGCAACGCCGACTTCGTCTTTTTCCATCTCTTCTTCAAGAAGGTATTTTGGGATGCCGAGAAATTTATGCAGATTTCTTGAAGTTATAAGAAAATTTTTCTGTTTCCCCTCTGCTATTTTCTTTGCGACTTTTCTGCAGAGATTGGCTATCTCCCTTTCAAGGTTTCTGACGCCCGCCTCTCTTGTATACTGAGATATTGTTGTAAGAACTGCAGAGTCTGCTATCTTCAACACCTGGTCTGTTATCCCATGTTCTTCAAGCTGTTTCAGGATAAGATAATTTTTTGCAATGCCGAGCTTTTCCTCTGACGTATATCCCGAGAGATGGATTATCTCCATCCTGTCACGCAAGGGGCTTGGTATTGTGTCAACAAGGTTCCCTGTTGTTATGAACATCGCCTTTGAAAGGTCAAAAGGAACCGTGAGGTAATGGTCAACAAATGTATTGTTCTGTTCAGGGTCCAGCACCTCAAGAAGCGCTGATGAGGGGTCTCCCCTGAAGTCCCTTCCAATCTTGTCTATCTCGTCAAGCATGAAAACAGGATTGTTTGTGCCTGCTGTTTTTATCCCCTGTATTATCCTGCCGGGGAGTGATCCGACATATGTTCTTCTGTGTCCTCTAATCTCGGCTTCGTCTCTGACTCCTCCCAGAGACATGCGGACAAATTCTCTTCCGAGCGACCTTGCGATGGATTTGCCCAGTGATGTCTTTCCAACTCCCGGAGGTCCTATAAAACAGAGGATAGGCCCTTTCATCTTTTCTTTCCTCAGCTTTCTTACGCTGAGATATTCAAGGATTCGTTCTTTTACCTTCTCTAAGTCATAATGGTCGTCATCAAGCACTTTCTTTGCTGCTTTTATATCAAGATTGTCCTTTGTCTGCTTTGACCACGGCAGCTCAACCATCCATTCAAGATAGGTCCTTACAGTTCCTGCCTCGGCGCTGTCAGGATGCATCTTCTCAAGGCGCTTAAGCTGTTTCTCTGCCTCTTTCTGGACCTTCTCCGGCATCTTTACTTCTAAAATCTTTTTCTTGAATTCCTTTATCTCTTCTGAGCGCTCATCAATATCGCCAAGCTCTTTCTGTATAGCCTTTAACTGTTCTCTGAGGAAATATTCCCTCTGGTTCTTGTCTATTTCACCCCTTACTTCGGTCTGAATTTTCTGCTGTACCGTCAGAAGCTCTATCTCTCTGTTCAGTATTTCACTGACTTTTTTCAGCCGCTGGACAGGTTCGGTTATTTCAAGCACTTCCTGAGCCTGCTCTGTCTTAAGTCCTATGTTCGACGCAATAAGGTCTGCAAGTTTTCCATGGTCATCAAGATTCTCTATAACAATCATTATGTCAGGAAGGATTGTTTTGCCGAGAGAAACTGTTTTGTCTATCTGTTCCTTCACAGTTCTCATTATTGCCTCAGTCTCTATTGTTATTTCTTCAGGCTGAGTATCTGTTATTTTTTCTATGCTCGCAGTAAAGAATGGCTCTTCCTGGAGAAATTTTACTGTTTTTGCCTTGGTCAGCCCCTGCACAAGTACCTTGACTCTCCCGTCAGGGAGTTTCAGCATCCTCATTATGAGCCCTACGGTGCCTACAGGGTAGAGGTCGGAAGGCGACGGATTCTCAGCATTAAGATCTTTCTGAGTAAGGAGCATAACCATTTTGTTTGTGCCTAATGAATGCTCTATCGCCTTTATGGACATTTCTCTTCCCACAAAGAGAGGGAGTATCATATAAGGGAAGACAACTATGTCCCTTACAGGAAGCACGGGAAGGCTGTCAGGAATTTCAATCTCTTTTTCTTTTTCTTCTTTTTCCGCTGTTTTTGCCATTTTTATCTCCTGAATACAGGATGCGAATCCGGTCAGTTAATTTACCTAAATCCTTGACCCTTTATTTTTTAATCATTGCCGCTATATCAAGCAGATATTCGGCAAACGGCTTTGAGACCTCCGGATTTTTCAGGGCAAAGTTGACCGTTGCCTTAAGATAACCTAACTTGTCTCCTGCGTCATACCGCCGGCCTTTGAAAATATAACCGTAAATGGGTTCTTTTTTAAGAAGTTTTTTGAGTCCGTCTGTCAGTTGTATCTCTCCGCCCCTGCCCGGAGGCAATTTCTCGAGTACGCTGAATATCTGCGGTGTGAGAATGTATCTGCCTATTATTGCAAGGTTGGACGGCGCCTTTTCTCTTGCAGGTTTTTCAACGAGGTCGCTGATTTTATATACCCCTTTGCTGCAAGGCTTCCCGTCTATTACGCCGTATTTATGTATCTCTGTCATTGGAACTTCTTCAAGCGCGAGTATCGGACAGCCGAGTTTTTCATACAGCCCCAGCATATCTCTCAGCAATGTTTCTTCCGGCTCGATTACATCATCGCTCAACAGCACCGCAAAGGGCTCATCCTTTACAAACGGCCTGGCGCAGAGAATTGCATGCCCGAGGCCGAGCGCTGCCCGCTGCCTTATGTATGCAAAATTCAAGTGGTTGAGCTTTGTTATTTCATTGAGAAGTTTTTTCTTAGCCATCTTCCTGAGATTTTCTTCAAGTTCGTATGCCGAGTCAAAATGGTCTTCGATAGCGCGCTTATATTTGCCTGTGATTATTATGAACTCTTCAATATTGCATGTGATGGCTTCTTCTATTGCATACTGTATCATCGGCTTATCAACAATCGGGAGCATCTCCTTGGGCGATGCCTTTGTAGCCGGTAGAAACCTTGTGCCAAGCCCGCCTGCAGGGAATATAGCCTTCCTTATTTTTTTACGCATTTTTTTCTTCATAAAAATCAGACTACTGTGATAAGATAGTGCATTGCAAGTTTAAATTATAACATATATCACACTTGTTTTTTCTGCTTTTGTGAGATAAGATTCATCGGTAATTTTTATTCTGCTTTTCTGAGGGGACTGGAAAATAAAATAACTCTCTGTTAAAATTATAGCCGATTTTTTGATTGGAGGGATTGATGGAGTTTAAAGGTCAGGTGGCTGTTATCACAGGCGGCGCACGCGGGATTGGAAAAACAATAGCCGAAGCGCTTGCAAGAAAAGGCGTCAATATCGTGATTGCTGATATCAGCAGCGAGCAGGCGCAGGGAACGGCGGCAGAGATGGAAAAGCTGGGGGTTAAGTCATCCGGAATTGGAATTGATGTCTCAAAGTCAGAAGAAGTGGTTAAAGTATTCGGAGAGATAGCAAGAGACTACGGGAAGATAGACATTCTCGTAAATAATGCAGGCATAACAAGAGACGGGCTTATAATGAGGATGAAGGAAGAAGACTGGGATGCCGTAATTAATATTAATCTGAAGAGCGTATTCCTATGTTCTAAGGAGGCGGTTAAAGTAATGACAAAACAGAGATACGGCAGGATTATAAATATATCATCAGTGGTTGCTTTTATGGGGAACCCGGGACAGGCAAATTACAGCGCATCAAAGGCGGGGATGGTCGGGCTGACAAAGACCACCGCAAAAGAATATGCGAGCAGGGGGATTACCGCAAATGCAGTTGCGCCGGGCTTTATAACAACTGCCATGACCGAGGCCCTGCCTGAAAACGTTAAGGAAGATATGAAAAGGGCGATTCCGCTTGGAAGGTTCGGCACTACAGATGATGTTGCAAATGCCGTTGTCTTTCTCGCATCATCAGAGGCAGGTTATATAACAGGACAGGTGATACATGTTAACGGCGGGATGTATATGTAAATAGCTGATAGCTGATAGCTGTCAGCTAAAATCTTATGACGGAGGTATTTAATGGTAGAAGAAAAGGTAAAAGAGATTATATCAAAACAGCTTGGCGTCAATGCTTCAGAGGTGACGCCGGAAGCATCCTTTGTTGAAGACCTTGGCGCGGACTCGCTGGATACGGTTGAACTCGTAATGGCATTTGAAGAGTCATTCAACATAGAGATACCTGACGAGGATGCTGAAAAGATAACAAAGGTCAAGGACGCAATAGCGTATATCAATAGTAAAAAATCTTAATGGTCTATGACTCATGAGAGAAAAAAGAAGAGTTGTTGTAACGGGTGTAGGCCTTATCACACCTGTAGGGATAGGAGTCGAAGAAAGCTGGAAAGGGCTTATTGAAGGCAGGTCGGGTATAAGAAAACTAACCCGGTTTGACGCTTCGGCTTTTGCAACGCAGATAGCTGGCGAGGTAGAGGGATTTAACCCTGAGGACTATATAGAGCCTAAAGAAATAAAGAAGATGGACCGTTTTATCCATCTTGCCATTGCAGCTTCGGATATGGCTGTAAATGATTCGGGGTTAAAGATAACGGACAGCAATGCCGAAAGAGTCGGTGTGATAATTGGCTCAGGCATGGGCGGACTGCCGGCAATTGAACATTACCATTCTGTTCTCCTTAAAAAAGGCCCCAGAAGGATAACTCCTTTCTTTATCCCTATGCTCATAATAAACCTTGCAGGCGGCCATGTGTCCATGAAATATGGCGCCAAGGGCCCGAATTCTGCGGTTGCAACTGCATGCGCTACAGGCAGCCATTCAATAGGCGATGCCTTCAAGATAATTCAGAGAGGGGATGCGGATGCCATGATTGCGGGCGGCACTGAATCCGTCATAACGCCGATGGGAATCGGCGGGTTCAATGCAATGAAGGCGCTTTCAACGCGAAACGATGAACCTGAAAAGGCAAGCAGGCCGTTTGATGTGGACAGGGATGGTTTTGTGATGGGAGAAGGCGTTGGCATAATGGTGCTTGAAAGCCTCGAACACGCACGCTCAAGGGGCGCCAGAATATATGCCGAGATTGCCGGATACGGAATGACGGCAGACGCTTACCATATGACTTCTCCTGCTCCTGAGGGAGAAGGAGCTGCGCGGTGCATGGCTATAGCTTTAAAAGACGGAGGAGTTGCCGCTTCAGAAGTTGACTATATAAATGCACACGGGACATCCACAAAATACGGGGATGAACTTGAGAGTATCGCTATAAAGACAGTATTTAAAGGCCACGCATATAAGCTTGCGGTAAGTTCAACAAAGTCCATGACAGGGCATCTGCTCGGCGCTGCAGGGGGCGTTGAGGCTGTTGTATGTATTTTATGCATGAGGGATAATATCG
>CAZHHV010000079.1:0-1117 GCA_964532335.1 uncultured Nitrospiraceae bacterium | reverse complement strand
GACAATAAACCTTGATAATCCTGACCCGCAGTGCGACCTTGATTATGTGCCTCATAAGGCAAGGAAGATGGATGTTAACTGTGTCATGTCCAACTCATTCGGTTTTGGCGGAACAAATGCCTGTCTGGTTTTTAAGAGACTTAAAGAGTAATTCGGACTATGCCAGCATCTCTTTGATTGTTAGTAAAACCGACTTGCCGAGCGCCTGCAAATCATAACCTCCTTCAAGAGCAAATATAAAAGGCAGTGACGAGTGACGAGTGACGAGTGACGAACATGAAAGAATACCGTGTACTATTTCCCTTATGCCTTCATCCGATACCCTGATTCCTGAAAGCGGATCTTCAGCGCGAATGTCATAACCGGCTGATACAAGTATCATGTCAGGTTCAAACTTTTTCACAAGATTAGGCAGAACATCGTTGTAAGCTGAAAAATATTCTTTGTCGCCTGAGCCGTGCTTCATGGGCATGTTGTATGTAAACCCTTTGCCTTTTCCCCTGCCTGTTTCGGTTTCATTTCCCGTGCCCGGATAATGGGGATATTGATGGGTGCTGAAATAAAAAACTGTATCATCTTCCTCAAACATATGTTGTGTGCCGTTACCGTGATGCACGTCAAAATCTATGATGAATATCTTTTTGTAACCGATCTTTTGGGCGTATCTTGTGCCGACTGCAACATTGTTGAATATGCAAAAGCCCATGGCCCTGTCTGCCTCTGCGTGATGCCCCGGAGGCCGAACAGTACAGAAGGCCCTCTCAACTTCTCCTTTTTTGCATCTCTCTATTGCCTCTATGACAGCGCCTGCCGCATAGAGCGAGGCTTCAAGGCTATTTGCTGATATGTATGTGTCAGGGTCGGCATAGCCGGGTCTGCTATTTTTTATTCGTTCGACATACTCGTGAGTGTGTACTGCTTCTATATCCTTGTATTCAGCTTTTACCGGGTTAATATGAATGAGTTTGTCCCAGACATCAGAGTTTTTAAGGGTATTTATTATCGCAATAAGCCTTTCTTTGGACTCGGGGTGCCACTCAGGTGTCTCGTGTTCAAGAAATATATCGTCGTATAAAAACCCGACTTTTTTCATGCCTTTTAATTATACTTTATATTT
>CAZHHV010000078.1:3079-9140 GCA_964532335.1 uncultured Nitrospiraceae bacterium | reverse complement strand
TCAGAAAGATTGCGGACAAGCCGCAATGACAAAATAGGGACAAGCCAGAATGACAGAATAAGGTAACCCTACAGCAAGACTACGGGGAATTACAAGTTAATGACAATATAAGATTGCTTTAAATCTCTATTATCACCGCGTCTTCATCGCATTCAGGGAAGCGGGGACATCTCAGGCAGTCTCCCCATATTTTCTGTGGAAGTTTTGATTTATCAATGTCTTTAAAACCGTTCTTCAGGAAAAACTCAGGCTGATAAGTGAGAGCAAACACCCTTTTTATGCCGAGTCCTTTTGCCTCCCTGAGACATATTTTCAAAAGTCTATTTCCTATCCCCTTGCCCCTTGATCCTTCTGCAACTGCCAATGACCTTATCTCCGCAAGGTCATCCCATAATATGTGAAGCGCGCATACTCCTTTTATCTGTCCTCTGTCCTCGCACACAAAAAGGTCGCGGATGCTCTCATAAAGGTCATTTAAAGAACGCAGAAGCATCTCCTCTTTTTTTGCAAACTCATTGATAAGCCGCTGAACCTCTTTGATGTCAGATATTTTTGCTTTTCTTATCTTCAATATATCTCCTGCCCTTTACTATCGCCTCTTTGTTCGCACTAATATCCTTTTTCTTTTTCGTAGAAGTAATATCTTCAAGCGCCTTGACTGCAGATTCTTCTTTTATTATCCCTGTCTCCGCAAGCAGTGCGCTGAACATTACCATGTTGGCGCATTTCGTGCCTCCGATTGAGGCAGCTATTTCACTTGCAGGGACGTCAACAACGCGCACATCAGAGCGCAGTTCAGGTTTTTTTATAAGAGACGAATCAAATATTAAAATTCCGCCCTTCTTCATCCTCGGCTGAAACTTATCAAGAGATGCCTCGTTCATGACTATAAGGATTTCAGGATTCCTGACAACCGGAGAGCCTATCATCTCATCAGAGATGATTACGGTGCAGTTTGCCGTGCCGCCGCGAACCTCAGCGCCATAAGAAGGAAAACATGTAACCTCCCTTCCTTCAAGCATACCGCTGTATGCAAGCAGTTTGCCGAGGAACAGAATGCCCTGCCCTCCGAATCCCGCTACCATTATCTTATGTTCCAATTTGTACTCCTCATTTTCAAATCAAATTTAACTGTATATCCCCTGTAACTTACTCTTATTCCTGTCATTCTGGCTTGTCCAGAATCTTTCTTATGATTCCTAACTGATTCCCGACAAGCGGGAATGACAATAAAAAACCTCCAAATATCCTGTAACTTGCTGTCATGCCTTTATAAATCTACCCGCCATATTTATCCTTAAATGTACCAAGAGGGAAAACAGGCATCATCTCAGAACGCATCCAGTCTATGGACTCCTCAGCGGACATTCCCCAGTCAATTGGACACGGCGACAGGATTTCCACAAAGCTGAATCCCTTGCCCTCCATCTGATACCTGAATGCCTTTTCAACATTTTTCTTTGTCGTCATAAGATTTTTTACAGAGTCAACCGAAGTCCTTGCAATAAACGAAACACCCTCAATAGTTGCAAGCATTTCAGAAACACGCAGAGGATAACCTGATGTCTTAACATCTCTGCCCCTCGGCGTGGTGGTAGTCTTTTGCGAGATAAGCGTTGTCGGCGCCATCTGTCCGCCTGTCATGCCGTATGTGGCATTGTTTACGAAAAACACAGTGAAATTCTCACCCCTGTTTGCGGCGTGGATTATCTCTGCAGTGCCTATAGCAGCAAGGTCTCCGTCGCCCTGATATGAAAATATTATCTTATCAGGCATAACCCGTTTCAGCCCTGTCGCTGCTGCAGGGGGCCTTCCGTGCGCCACCTCAAGAATATCAAAGTTGAAATAGTCATAAGCAAAGACAGCGCATCCGACAGGCGCAATCCCTATGACTTTCTCCCTGATATTAAGATTGTCTATGCACTCTGCAATAATCCTGTGTATCAGACTGTGCCCGCAGCCCGGGCAGAACCTGAAAGGCACAGGTTTAAGGCTAACCGGTCTTTTAAATACCTGTTTCATAAAGTTTAAATTACGAAACCCTTTCAGAAAGTTTTATGAGCGTCCCCTCAAGCAGTCCGTTGTCACTCACAAGAATATTAGTAAATCCGAATAATTCCATGATATTAATTGTAAAGAGTATGCCGGGGATAATCAAGTCTGCCCTTCCCGGCTCAAGTCCAATCATCTTTTTTCTTTCACTGAGAAAAATACTCATAAGTCTCCCTGAAATATCATAGAGTTTTTCTAAAGAGATATTGTGCCTGTGGATTTTTTCATGGTCGTAACTCTCAAGCCCAATATCAATAGATGCAAGCGTTGTAATAGTTCCTGCTGTTCCGATAAAAACTGTTCTGCTGTTTATGAGATGCCCCATCTGCGTTTTGAGTCTACTTAAGACAGTATCTGATTCCTTTTTCAGAGAGAGAATATCATCTTTTGACGGAGGGTCTGATTTTATGTGATTGTCAAAGAGCTTTACAACGCCTGTCGGAATCGTCCCCATCTCAACCGGAGATGAATTCCGGCAGAGTATCCATTCAGCGCTTCCGCCGCCGATGTCAATAATAAAAGATGAATCCGTCTCAGGCATGTCAAATAGAACACCCTGCGCTGTAAGTTCTGCCTCCTCTTCGCCTGAAATCACTTCTATATTTATTCCTGTTTCTGAGAAAACTGTTTTTATAAACTCTTCTGAATTTTTTGCCTCTCTCAATGCGCTTGTCCCAACGGCTTTTACATGCAAGACTCCGTAGATTGAAATAATATCCGAAAACGCCTTCAGGACAGACACTGACTTTTCTATATTGTCTGTGCTCAGCAATCTTGTCTCGCCAATGTCTGCGGCAAGACGGGTAATCACCATCCCTGTCCTGAGGCGGGTAATCTTCCTGTTTTCCACTCTGCCGATGAGAAACCTGATTGTATTTGAGCCGACATCTATTGAGGACAATAGCATTACTTATTATAACCTGAAAATGAAGCTCATTTATTCTATGGCAGGCATGTATGTCTGCCGGGAGCTATATTGTCGCCGAACCCTTTGAGCGGCATCAGAGAATTTTTGCTTACAAATCTCGGCGAAGTGGAAGATAAGCAATTTCAACTGTCTGAGCCCAGAGGGCGAGTTTTGAAATTGCCTGCAACGAGCCATAGATTTGTCAAAAAGTCTCTGCAAAAAGCGAAAGGGTGTTGGGCGACAGTATAGAAGCTCTATTAGTTTAATCTTGCCTCAATCCAGACACAGCCGCCCTAAATCCTATTTAAGTTGAAATAATCATGCGATGAAACTTAAAATATCCCATGAACTCCCATATCCAGCAATTCCTACGCTATCTTGAAATAGAAAAAGGCGTGTCCCCTCACACGCTCAGGGCATACAGGAAAGACCTTAAGGCCTTCTCCGATCACGTCAAGTCAAAGGCAGAAGACATAGGGCTGAATGATATCAGAGGGTTTGTTGCCGCGGAGATAAATTCAGGGCACAAAAAGACCACCGCAGGCAGAAGGCTCGCAGCAGTGAGGTCATTTCTGAAATTTCTTTATCGTGAAGGATATATAAGATCAAATCCTGCAAAACTCGTCCCTACGCCAAAACTGCCGAAGATGCTGCCGAAATTTCTCTCTGTAGATGATGTATTCTCTCTCGTGGAAAAACCGGAAGGAATAGGTTTCCTGCCTGCAAGGGACAGGACAATCCTTGAACTCCTGTATTCAAGCGGCCTTCGTGTAAGCGAACTTTCAGGACTGAATGCAGATGACATAAATACAAGAGAGGGACTCGTTAAGGTTAAAGGCAAGGGGAAAAAAGAGCGGATAGTTCCCGTAGGCAGAAAGGCATTAGAGGCGATGAAGACATATTTCATTGAAAGGGTTTTGCTTAAAAAGAAAGATGGAGCTTTTTTCCTTAACAGAAACGGCGCGAGATTGACAGACAGGAGTGTAAGACGTATAGTAATTAAGTATGCAAAGGCAATCGGTGTTAACAGCCGCATAGGGCCGCATACTCTCAGGCATACCTTTGCAAGCCATCTTCTTCAGGGCGGCGCAGACCTGAGAGTGATTCAGGAGCTTTTAGGACATTCATCTTTGTCAACAACACAGAAATATACGCATCTGGACATAACGCATCTGATGGATACTTATGACAAGGCACATCCGCTGGCAAAGAATAACAAATAGGTGAATTGGTGAATAGGAAAACAAACGACACGGTGAATCGGGGAGAAAGTGAATCGATGAATCGGGAAGGTAAGAAATCGCCTATTTACCCATTCACCGATTTACCTATTCACCGAGAGAGGAGCGATTATGTTTAAGGGAACAACAATATTATGCGTAAGGCGTGACGGAAAGGTTGCCATTGCCGGAGACGGCCAGGTGACAATGGGCAATACCGTCTTAAAACACAATGCAAAAAAGATAAGGACCATGTACGACAATAAAATCATTGCAGGCTTTTCAGGCGCAACAGCAGATGCATTCACTTTATTTGAGAGATTTGAGGCAAAGATAGAATCATACCGCGGCAATATCAAAAGGGCTGCCGTAGAGCTTGCAAAAGACTGGAGGACGGATAAGATTTTACGGAGGCTTGAGGCGCTTTTAATCATTGCCGATAAGGAGCATACATTTATAATCTCAGGCACAGGCGATGTTATTGAGCCTGAGGACGGGGTTGCTGCAATCGGTTCAGGAGGCCCCTATGCGCAGGCAGCGGCAAAGGGGCTCTTTGAAAATACAAGCCTCTCTGCAAGAGAAATAGTTGAGAAATCAATGAAGATTGCATCTAATATATGCATATACACAAATGAGAATATAACTACAGAGGAGCTGTAGAATAGAAATTATGCATGATACGGAGAGTTTAAAATATAAATAGGAGTTGCAATGGAAAATCTTACGCCAAGAAAAATAGTAGAAGAACTGGACAAGTATATAGTCGGCCAGCACAGGGCAAAAAAGGCAGTTGCCATTGCCCTGAGAAACAGGTGGCGGAGGCTGCAGCTTTCCCCTGAACTGAAAGACGAGGTGCTTCCCAAAAACATAATCATGATCGGGCCTACAGGCGTCGGAAAAACAGAGATTGCAAGACGCCTCGCAAGGCTTGCACATGCGCCGTTTCTAAAGATAGAAGCCACCAAGTTTACAGAGGTAGGTTATGTAGGCAGGGACGTTGAATCAATGATCAGAGACCTTACAGAGATATCGCTTAACATGGTTAAGTCAGAGCATATAGAGAAGATTCAGGAGAAAGCAGAATCCCTTGCAGAAGAAAGGCTCCTTGACGTTCTGTTTCCTTTCCCGAGGTCCGCTGCAGGCGGACGGGGCATAAGTATTGACGATGAGGAGAAAGAAAAGTATAAAGAGACAAGAGAGCGGCTCAGGCAGCAGCTTAAAGAAGGCAAGCTTGACAACAGATATGTGGATGTAGAGGTAAGAGAAAAGGTAATGCCATTCGGCGTAATCTCAAACGTAGGGCTTGAAGAGCTTGAGATAAACCTGAAAGAGATGCTCGGAGGGTTAATCCCTGACAAGGCAAAGAGGAAAAAAGCCAAAGTGCCGGAGGCATTAAGAATACTCGTGCAGGAAGAGGCAAACAAACTTATTGATATGGACAAGGTAACAAAAGAGGCTATTGAGAGGGTCCAGCAGACAGGGATTATTTTTATAGATGAGATTGACAAGGTTGCAAGCAGGGGACATGCTCACGGCCCGGACGTGTCAAGGGAAGGCGTTCAGAGAGACCTTCTTCCTGTTGTTGAAGGCACAACTGTAACAACAAAGCACGGCCCAGTAAAAACAGAGCATATACTCTTCATAGCAGCTGGAGCATTTCATATGTCAAAACCCTCAGACCTCATCCCCGAACTTCAGGGAAGATTTCCCATAAGGGTTGAGCTTGAGCCTCTTGGTAAAGATGAATTTGTGAGAATTCTTACAGAACCCTATAATGCGCTCACAAAGCAGTACACAGCGCTGCTTGCAACAGAAAATGTAGAGATAAATTTCAGGAAAGATGCGGTAGAGGAAATAGCTGGCATTGCGGCAACTGTAAATG
>CAZHHV010000078.1:0-3069 GCA_964532335.1 uncultured Nitrospiraceae bacterium | reverse complement strand
ACAGAAAACATAGGCGCAAGAAGGCTCCATACGGTGCTTGAAAAACTCCTTGAGGATATATCCTTTGAGGCGCCTGAAAAAAAGAACGGCAAACTTCCGATAGACAAGGAATATGTGAGAGCTAAACTCGCTGATATTGTAAAGGATGAAGACCTGAGCAGGTATATATTGTAATGATTAAAAAGCAGCGCAGAAGTCCAGCAGTGCAGAAGTGCAGCAGTAAAAACCAAACTTCTACTTTTGCTCTATTGCTCTTCTGCTCTACTGCTCTGTTTTGTCTCGCTTCCTGCGCTGCGCCGAGATACGGATACTACAAAGATTATCCCAAATACGAAACCCAGCCAAAAGAAAGCCCTAAAGAGGCACAGTCGCCTTTAGAGGCAAAATATATAGTTGCCTCATGGTACGGGCCTGATTTCCATGGAAAGCTGACATCATCAGGCGAGCCTTATAATATGTATGCAAATACATGCGCGCATAAGGAATATCCTTTCGGTACAAAGTTGAAGGTGACAAACATCGCAAATAACAAAAATGTAGAGTGCACTGTGAATGACAGAGGGCCGTTTATTCAGGGAAGGGACTTGGACCTCTCCTACTCCTGTGCAAAGGAGATTGAATTAACAGGCCCGGGAACCGGAAAAGTAAGAATTGAACCGCTCGGAAGGGACATGCGGTATATAAAATATATAAAGTATTCGCCTTTAGGCGGCAGCGGACCATTTACAATACAGATAGGCTCCTACAAAGACCTGTCAAATGCCACCCGCATGAAGGCATCTCTGGAATTTAAATACAGCAAGGTCTATATAACAGAAGCAGAGATTAGCGGGAGTAAATACTATAGAGTCAGGGTCGGCAAGTTCAATTCAAAAGACGATGCATACCCCCTCGCAAAGACCCTCGCTGATGAGGGCTATAATGTGTTGGTGACAGGTTATATTGAAAGGATCTAAGCGTAAATGAAAAAACTCAATGAGATTGTTAAATTCCACGGCCACATATGTCCCGGACTTGTGCTTGGCTACAGGGTATCTGAATTTGCCCTGAAAAATCTTGGCAAGAGGTCCAAGTATGAGGAGATTGTCGCAATCGTAGAAAATAACTCATGCGCTGTTGATGCGGTTCAGGTTATGACAGACTGCACATTCGGAAAGGGCAATCTGATTTTTAAAGATTACGGCAAACAGGTTTATACATTCATAAAAAGGCCTTCGGGTAAGGCCGTAAGAATCTCGATTGACTGGACACCTCCGCCTGAAACTGAAAAAGAAAAAATTATGTGGCAGAGATACATGAAAGGCGTCCACTCTAAGTCTGTTCTTCAGGCTGTTCATCAAAGAAAAACAAAGAAGATAGAATCTATCATGAAAACGTCCGATAGGGATTTGTTCAAGATAAAGAGAATGCGAATGACGCTTCCCGAAGAGGCAAAGATATATCCAAGCGTAAGATGCGAAAAATGCGGAGAGAAAACCATGGAGCCGAGGCTGAGAGTGAAGAACGGGAAGACAGTATGTATCCCTTGCTTTGAGGGAAAAGGATGGGAAACAAGGCTAAAGGTAGTTCAGAAACGGCTCGGCGCAAAGACAAAGAAGCTCGGCATCGTCAGCGAAAAGGATGTCTTTAAAGCTATATCATGATTGTCGTATTCCCGCGCCAGGCTTAAACCGGTCGCTGTCCTTATTTATGTATTCTAAACTCCCTATTATTGGTTCTTAAAAAAAACTTTTTATATCGCCATTTACTGTGCGGCCTTTATAATATACGTCAAGATCTAAAGAGTCTTCAAGAATATAAGCACCGTTTGCTGGTTTTTTAGAAACATAATTTATAAAATCCCCCCACAGAGATCCAACTTTTTCTATTTTTTCTTTTGCCAGCGTGTCTATGGTCGTCACATCGATATCTTTATCCGATATGCCAAATGTGCCGATCGCTGCTATAACGGCCATTTTCCCATATTTCATACTTGCACCAAACTTATGATTTTTTGTTTTTTTCTACCGTTTCTATATTTGTCAGCACTTTATATGCAAAAAACATTTTTTTAAAATCCGCTACCTTTTTCATTATTTCCTTAAATCTTTTTTCTTTGAACAGAGTTTCTTTTCCGCTTCTCCTCGCATTTGATGCATCTCCCTGCCACGCAAGATATGCTTGCAATAAGTCATACCTATTCACAACTAAATCTTTATCTATATATTTCCTGTCAATCCCGTTGTAAAATTCACCCTTCTTCCGTTCGTAAAAATAACCAAAGGTATCAAATATCGCCTCCTCTATCGCCAGCTGAATCTTGTCGTTAGAGCGCCTATCAGCCTCTTCAACTCTCGTTTGTTGATTTGTTGCGTTAGATATTTGTTCAATAAACTCAATATTGAGGTCTTTTTTGCTCGTTAAAATTACAACTTTAAGCATAACTTCTTTGCCGGCAAAAACTGAATAATCTTTTCCTTTTTGACCTTCATAAATCTTGCTCAAGACATACGCAGTTTGTCCGCCATTTATTATTTGGGGACTTGTCATAATAATTTGCCCCACATTTTCTGTTCCTGTAGCTTCAGTTATTACACACGAGTCAGCAATAACAGTTATCCCATTATTATATATCGCAAAATCATTGGCCTTATTATTGATGATACTTTCCATTATCTTGCGATTCACTTTATTATCAGACAATGACAAAAAATTTCTCGGGTTGTACTTAAGAATAGCATTTTTGTATTTTGACATAATTCGGCCAATTTCTTTTGTAGGAACAAAAATCACTCTTATCGGAAAAACACCGAGATTAGTCGAAATTTGTTGTTTTAATGTGGATTGTTCTTTATTAACCAGATCTATTGTTATCTTTATTTCTTTTGGATCGTAATATGTTCCCGAGCACAGGGGGAAGACCAGCTCTTTATAGGTTCTATTAAAATCAAATACTTCATAGTCACTATTGTCTATAATTCTTTTTATTTGTTCATCAGAATAATTTTCTAAATTTCCTAAAATTATTACTAAATATTTAGGTAATTATAAACGATTTGGCACCGTATTACATAGATTTTGAACCAATTG
>CAZHHV010000077.1:4997-9171 GCA_964532335.1 uncultured Nitrospiraceae bacterium | reverse complement strand
GTTAGCTTTTATGAGTTAAGTAATCAGCTATTGCATTGTCATACCTTGATGTAAGCCTGAAGACCTTTTTCGCAAGTTCAAGCCTTGTTTTATAACTGAGGTCTCCCTTAAGCTCTTTCATCTCCTTAATAATACCGCCATAATCATTAAAGTCTGTCACTACCGCAACGTCCTTAAAATTTTTTGAGGCAGAACGAAGCATTGTGGGCCCGCCTATATCTATATTTTCTATTGCCTCTGCAAATGTAACGTCAGGTTTTGCCACAGTCTCTTCAAAGGGATATAGGTTTACGACAATCATGTCTATCAGCTCTATGCCGTATTCTTTTATATCCTCCATATCTTTCGGGTTGTCTCTTCTTGAGAGAAGGCCGCCGTGAATTTTCGGATGAAGCGTTTTCAGCCTGCCATCAAGCATCTCTGGGAATCCCGTATAATCAGAGACGTCTTTCACAGGCACTCCTGCATCCCGCAGCGACTTTGCGGTTCCTCCTGTTGAGAGTATCTCAACACCCAATGAATGAAGCGACTTCGTAAATTCAGCTAATCCTTTTTTGTTAGATACGCTTACAACCGCCCTTTTTATCTTCGGCATTTAACCCCCTTTCATTTTTTATAACTCCCCCTCGCCCCCTCTTAGTTTAAGAGGGGGATGGGGGAGTTAATAACTTTCATTGCCCTTTGTGTTGTTGTGCAATATGAGATTTCATATATCCATCATCCATAAGACTTGTGTGCCTGCTGTCCCCTATTATCACATGGTCAAGAACCTTTATGCCTACAATTTCACCTGTCTGCATAAGCCTCTCGGTTATGGCTATGTCCTCACGGCTTGGCGCAGGGTCTCCGCTTGGATGGTTATGTATAAAGATAACAGATGCCGCCGATTCTTTTATTGCATTCTTAAACGCCTCCCTCGGATGGATGAGAGAATTTGTAAGCGTCCCCTCGGAAATCCTGCAGTCCCTGAATATCCTGTTTTTTGCATCAAGCATGGCGCAAAAAAGAATTTCTTTTTTGAAGTCTCTGACAAGCGGATAATAATAAGAATACACATCATTACTTGAAGAGAACACAGGGCCTTTAACATCACGCTCCATAAAGAGTCTTCTGCCTAATTCAAATGCGGCCTTAATCTGCGCTGCCTTTGCATTGCCGATTCCTTTAAAGGAAGCGAGTTCTTTTATTGATGCGCTTTCCATATTTTTCAGATTCTTTAAAGAGTCCAGCATCTCCATCGCGAGATCCATCGCGCTCTTCCCGCCGCCGCCTGTCCTCAGTATAATAGCGAGAAGCTGGGAGGCTGACATGTTAGATGCCCCCATACTGAGAAGCCTTTCTCGCGGCCTTTCTTCTTCGGGCCAGTCCTTTATGCTTTTGTATGACATAAGATTGTCTACGACTCGTAGAGAGGATTCTAACATCTTCACGCCTATTTTTCCAAGCACGCCAACCCTGTTAGAAAGGCTAAGGCTTTCTAACGGAATAAATTGCAGCGACATCATCTTTAGGGACACAAACTTTGCCCTCATCCTTCTTTGTGCAATAGCTGTCTCCCTCTTCAAAATAATTGCTCCAGAAAAGTTTTCTGCCGCTTTTCAGTGTGATGGCAATGTCAAGTGATTCGGATGGAGTATCGGTTTTTCCTATCCATGACTTCAAGGTTTTCAAATTTATAGAGGGAATCTTTTTAAACCAATCCTGAGAAAATGAAGGGACAATCTTGTCTTTATAAGACGGGAACAAAAATACGCCGGCTATTATAGAAATAACAAGCGCCAGAAAAATTATGCAGCTGCCGCCGCCGCGTCTTTTGGGCATTGAGGCCCTGACAGGTTTAACAGGCTTTTCCTTCTTCTTTGGCTTTTCAGGCTTATAACTTTCTGAATATGTCCCATAAGTCATATAAGACTTATTTTCTCCTGTGGGTTCCTCTTTTCCCGCAGTCAGTTCCTTTTCAAGTTTTAGAGAGATAATCCTTTCAGTCATGCGCTCAGATTCCATTTCGCTTCTGAACAAATCATTCATATATTGTTTTAGAGCCAATACAGGGTTGCCATCAAGAACATTAACTGACGCACCCCAAAGGTCTAATTCCATATCAGAGGCATTTTGATAACGCTCTGACGCCTCCCTTGCCAGCGCTTTTAAAACTTTAGCTTCAAGGCCCGAAGGCATGTCCATATTAACAGCGGAAGGCAGCGGTTCAATTCTTGCCTTTCTGATCATTTCAAGCGTGCCTACCTCCGAATCTCCCTGAAAGAGCTTTCTGCCTGTAAGCATTTCATACAGCACAACACCAAGCGAAAAAATGTCTGACCTGTGGTCCACAGACCTTCCCCATGCCTGTTCAGGAGACATGTAAGAGAGTTTTCCTTTAAGCATTCCAGTTGTTGTTTTTGAATGGGCGCTTGCCTTTGCAATGCCGAAATCTACAATCTTAACCTCGCCCTCGTAAGAAACAAGAATGTTCTGGGGGCTTATATCCCTGTGTATTATATTGAGGTCATTGCCTGCGCTGTCTTTCTGAATGTGCGCATAACTAAGGGCTGCGGCAACTTCTTTTGCTATGAACACTGCAATAGCAGCAGGCAGCTTCCTCCTTTCCAAACTTACTTTTTTGAGTATTGCCTTAAGGTCTTTGCCCCTTATATATTCCATTGCAATAAAATAATTCTGATCTATCCTGCCGAAGTCGTATATCTGCGCGATATTTTTATGCGTAAGCTGCGCAACAAGTTTTGCCTCGGCTATGAACATATTCACAAATTCCTCGTCGGATGAAAGGTGGGGCAGGATTCTCTTTACAGCCAATATCTGTTCAAAGCCCTCTATGCCGATTTTTTTAGCCCTGAACAGCTCAGCCATGCCGCCGGTGGCAACCTTTTCAAGTAATATGTATTGGCCTAATCTTTCCATGTCAGCTTACATTTTATCAGATTTTAGATTCTTAAAGTGCATGCCTGTTACTCGGCGCAGTTTTGAGAGAATGGGGGGGAATTTGATGAAACAAAAAGACTGCTTTAAGTCTATTCCCTTACACGCTGTCCAGCATATGGCCTAATTTCTTCTTCTTTGTCTTGAGATAAATTATATTTTTATCATGTGGCTTTGTCTCTACAGGAACCCTCTCCACCACCTTTAGCCCGTATCCTTCAAGCCCGACAATCTTTTTCGGGTTATTCGTCATAAGCCGCATCTTTCTTACTCCAAGGTCCACAAGTATCTGGGCGCCTATGCCGTAGTCTCTGAGGTCGGGTTTAAATCCAAGTTTTATATTCGCTTCAACTGTATCCAGCCCTTTATCCTGAAGCTCATATGATTTTAATTTATTAACGAGCCCGATACCCCTTCCTTCCTGCCTCATATATAAAACAACGCCCTTACCTTCTTTTCTTATGAGTTCCATAGCCCTGTGGAGCTGTTCTCCGCAGTCGCATCTCTTTGAACCAAACACATCGCCTGTAAGACATTCGGAATGCACTCTCACAAGCACCTCGTCTTCGTGTTTTATCTCGCCTTTGACGAGGGCAATATGAACATTACTGTCCATGTCATTGGCGTAGGCAACAGCCGTAAAATCTCCGCCGAAATCAGTCGGCAGTTTTGTCACTGCTATGCGCCTTACAAAAAGCTCAGCCCTCATCCTGTATTTGATAAGGTCTTTTACTGTCACTACTTTCATGCTGTGTTTCTTTGCGAATTCCGCAAGCTGGGGCACCCTTGCCATTGTGCCGTCATCATTCATAATCTCGCAGATAACGCCTGCAGGGTAAAGCCCTGCAAGCCTTACCAGGTCAACCGAGCCCTCTGTCTGGCCGGCTCTCTGGAGCACTCCACCTCGCTTTGCCCGTAAAGGGAATACATGCCCCGGCTTTGAAATATCTTCAGGTTTCGTATTCGGATTTATTGCCGTGAGTATTGTGGTGGCCCTGTCAGAGGCAGAAATGCCTGTTGTAACACCTTTCTTTGACTCTATTGAAACTGTGAATGCCGTGCCAAAAGGCGAGGTATTGTCATCCGTCATCATCTGTAGTTTCAGTTCTTCCACACGCTCAGGCGTAAGTGAAAGACATATAAGCCCCCTGCCGTATTTCGCCATGAAATTGATTGCCTCAGGCGTTATTTTTTCCGCTGCCATGCAAAGGTCTCCTTCATTTTCACGGTCTTCATC
>CAZHHV010000077.1:4279-4987 GCA_964532335.1 uncultured Nitrospiraceae bacterium | reverse complement strand
TCAATTGCCTCGTCTATTATGTTGAATTTATATTTTTCCATTTTTTAGCTCCCAGCCTTCAGCTTTCAGCTATCAGCCCTGATTTTTGCTGACAGCTAATAGCTTGCAGCTATTTTATATATCCCTCACTCATCAATGTATTCATAAGCCCTGTCGCCCCGGGCGACTCGCCGAGGAGAGAATCCTTTCCCTTGTCTTTATTCAAAAACTTTGCAACATATTTCCCTAAAATATCCGCCTCAATGTTTACGGTGTCACCCGCACCTTTGAATCCGACTGTAGTAAGCTTTGCCGTATGCGGAATAATAACAACTGTAAAACCGTCATTTAACACATCAACAACCGTAAGGCTTATGCCGTCAACAGCAACCGAGCCTTTCTCTACAATAAAATTCATTACCTTTGCCGGTGCGCTGATTTCAATCTTAAGCATATCGCCAATATCCGCTTTCGAACGAATGGTTCCGACTGCATCAACATGCCCCGTCACAAAATGGCCTCCGATCTTTGAAGCAGGGCTCAATGACGCCTCAAGGTTAACCCTGTCTCCTCTTTTAAGTCTGCCAAGATTTGTGCTGCGAAGAGTTTCGTCAGAGAGGTCAAAAGAAAGTTCGGTCTCCATAGGCGACTCGTCCGCACTCAGGCGGACTCGCCGAGGAGAGCCGAGGCGAGAGCTCGGAGTTCGGAGTTCGGTGACAGTAAGGCACA
>CAZHHV010000077.1:0-4269 GCA_964532335.1 uncultured Nitrospiraceae bacterium | reverse complement strand
TTCCTGACGGATGTTATCTCCCCCATCTCATCTATAAGATCTGTAAACAAATCACTCCTCTGCATTAATTTTAAAGTCAAAGGTCTTCTGGTATATCCCTAATATATCCACTTCTTCTGACCATGCTGTTTTCACCCTCATGCCCCGGGTTGTCTTCATAACTTCTATATCCTTTTCTTTGATTTGGATATTTAATTCCTGTGCCCGCTCAAAGACCTGCGCCCTTGTCCTTTCAATATCTCCGGCAATGCTAATTCTTGCAATCTGTTCCACATCAAATCTAAACGATGAATACCTGTAAAAAGGCATTCCGAGCTGGAAACCTGCATACATGAGAAACGCAATAAGCAGCAGGACAAAGACAAACTTGAAAAATCCTTTCTCGTTGTTGAGCATTTGTGCCTTTTTCAATGTATCAGACTCCCAATCCTTCCGAATCTCGCCCAGCTTTTTTCAGAGTCCCATGACCAGTAAAGAATAAGCGCCTTTCCTTTCACGTCCTTTATATCCACATAGCCCCAGTAGCGGCTGTCATAACTCTGGTCCCGGTTGTCGCCCATTACAAAATACTTATTCTTGGGAACTATAACGGGCCCGAAATTATCCCTCGGCTCAATCCCCATCGGCCGCATAGAGCTGTCTGTATGCTGCGCATACGGCTCATTTACCTTGTTCCCGTTAACATACACCATTTTATTTTTTGATTCTATTACATCTCCTTCTATTGCCACCACTCTTTTTATGAAATCCTTAGAAGGATTCTCAGGGTATTTGAAAACTATTATATCCCCTCTCTCAGGTTTCTTGAACATAAATACCCTCTTGCCGGAAAATGGGATTTTTGTGCCGTAAAGAAATTTGTTTACGAGAATATGGTCTCCTACAAGAAGCGCAGGAGTCATTGAACCTGACGGAATCTTGAATGCCTGTATAATGTATGTCCTTATCAGCATAGCAAGTATAAGCGCGGTGATTATCGCCTTTGCATACTCCCATATTATCTTTTTTTTGTTTGTCATTTAAAAAATCTCCCCTCTTTACCCATTTTTCATTTTAACTCAATTTTCGCAGATAATTTTTGGTTGTCATTCCGTGCTTGACACGGAATCCAGTTCCATCATATACCTTCTGGATTCCCGCTTTCGCGGGAATGACAAAGTATTGGTATATCATGACCTGCGAAAGTTGTAATTTCAATCTATTTCGTGCCCCTCAAATACAAGGCCTGCCGCGCCTATCATCCCTGCATCATCTCCCAATAAAGACGGGATGATTTTGACTTTATCAAAAATCGCCTTAAATGCCCTTCTTGACGCTTCCTTAATAGCCTCCTGCACATAGATGTTCCATGCGCCGATAAGTCCTCCTGTGAGGATTATAGCCTCAGGGCTTATTATATTTAATATATTCGCAAAACCAATGCCGAGATACCTTCCTGCCTCCTTAAGCGCTTCTCTTGCAAGATTGTCGCCTTCAATGGCATGTTTATAAATATCCTCTGCAGTAATCTTATAAATATTGCCATGGCAGCATTCTTTCAAAAGACTCTCACTGCCCTTTTCGAGGGCAGAAACCACTTTTGCATGTATCGCATTTGCCGCCGCATACAATTCAAGACAGCCGTAATTCCCGCAAGGGCATTTCTCCCCATCCGCATTAATGCTCATATGCCCTATCTCAGCAGCGCAGTCAGCAAGCATCCCTTTATAAATTATACCGCTTCCAATGCCTGTGCCGAGCGTAAGAAGAACAAAAGAATTAAACTCTTTGCCTGCTCCTATCCATTTTTCTCCGAATGCTGCTGCATTGGCGTCATTTTCAACCAATACCGGAACCGGGAATTGTTTACCCAGAGACTCTTTAAACTTAACCCCTTCAACATCATGTAGATTGGGCGAGCATAAAACAACCCCTTCCTTTCTGTCCACAAGCCCTGCCACTCCAATGCCTATTCCCTTGACATTATCTGAAAACAGGCTTCCAACCGCCTTTTGAAGAGACTCCACCACATTACCTCTTGAGGGCTCTTTTATCTTTCCAAGTACTTCTCCTCTGCCGGATATTAAAGCAGCCCTTAGATTTGTCCCGCCGATATCTATCCCTATGACATATTTTTCTGGCATACGATTTGAGGTTTTATACACAACGACATTAATCAGATGTCATTCCCGCAAGCGAAGCGCGTCGGGAATCCTTCATAAAACAAAGAAAGATTCCGGACAAGCCGGAATGACAAACTGTCTTGGACTTATGTCGTTATGTATAAAATGAAGATTTTGTCTACGACTCGTAGAGAAGTTTACCACAAAAATATTTGCAGTGTAAACCCGTTAGAAAGGAAAGGATAGGGTTTCCCCCGCTTTTTAACAGGATAGGAGCTTGTCTAAAAACTCAGACTTTGTCATTCCCCGGCTTGACCGGGGAATCCAGAACATATTGAAAAGACTGGATTCCCGCCTTCGCGAGAATGACGGCTTTATTTTGAGATTGCTTCGCCCCGAACAGCTCGGGACTCGCAATGACAATCCCCTATCGGCATTTTAGGGTATCTCTGTTTTCTTGACATGACTATGATTTAATTGGTAAAGTATCCTGCTTTATATAGGCTTACTTAAAGTATAAAATTTACGAAGGGGGGGATTATAAATGCCCTCTGTGAAGGTGCGTGAGAGTGATTCTTTTGAGAATGCTCTCAGGAAATTTAAAAAGCAGTGTGAACGTGAAGGAATTCTCTCGGAAATAAAGAAGAGAGAGCATTACGAAAAGCCAAGCGTAAAAAAGAAAAAGAAGGCTATTGCTGCGCGTAAAAAAGCTCTTAAAAGGGTAAGGATTATGGGAGAGAGGTAATCCGCCTGAGGCGGATTGCCTCTTAATAAGTCTATATAAGTCTATGACTCAACGAGTCATAGACTTTTCTCTATGAGTCATAGACCCTTCCGATATCCGCACCGAGCCTTGTGAGTTTTTCTTCTATTTTTTCATATCCCCTGTCCAAGTGGTAGACACGGTGGATAGCAGTTTCTCCTTCTGCCCCGAGCGCAGCAACAACCAGAGAAGCGCTTGCCCTGAGGTCTGTAGCCATCACATTCGCCCCTTTTAATTTCCTGACTCCCCTTACAGTTGCTGTGCTTCCCTTAAAACTTATGTCGGCTCCCATTCTCCTGAGTTCGGCAACATGCATGAACCTGTTTTCAAAGATTGTCTCTGTGATTATGCTTGTGCCCTGCGCTGTGCTCATTAATGCCATAAACTGCGCCTGCATATCTGTTGGAAAGCCAGGGTAAGGCGCTGTCTCTATATCAACTGCATTAGGTCTTGCAGTACCAACTGCTCGCACTCCATCCGCTGTTTCTTCGACCTTCAGTCCTGCCGCCTTAAGCTTTATCAAAAATGCCTGAACGTGTTCCGGCATACATCCCCTTATCGTAATATCCCCGGCTGTTATCCCTGCTATGGCCATAAACGTGCCTGTCTCAATCCTGTCAGGGATCACTTCATGGGTAAGGGGACTGAGTTCATCTACGCCTTCTATCTCTATAATGCTCTCGCCTGCGCCCTTAATCCTTGCGCCCATTGCTGTCAGCGCATTTGCAAGGTCTACAACCTCAGGCTCTCTTGCTGCATTTTCAAGGACTGTCACGCCTTTCGCAAGAGATGCCGCCATCATAAGGTTTTCAGTCCCGGTTACGGTTACTGTGTCAAAATATATTACAGCGCCTTTCAGCCTTTTTGCCGTTGCCATAACATAACCGGATTCAAGCTCTATTTTTGCCCCCATCTTTTCAAGTCCCATAAGATGAAGGTTTATCGGTCTTGCGCCTATAGCGCATCCTCCGGGTAAAGAGACCTTTGCGCGGCCAAATCTTGCCAGCATGGGCCCCAGCACAAGCACGGATGCTCTCATTTCCTTAACAAGCTCGTATGGCGCTTCAAAATTTTTTACCTTGTCAGTGGCCATGACTGCTTTATGCAGCTCGTAATGAAACTCCGCACCCATATTCTCAAGGAGCCTGCCCATTGTCTTTATATCCCTGAGGTCAGGGACGCGGCTTATTGTGTGCTCTCCGGGCGCAAGGAGGGTGGCTGCGATAACAGGCAATGCCGCATTCTTTGCCCCGCTTATCTCAACCTCGCCTTTAAGGCTTTGCCCGCCTTTTATGATTAGTTTATCCATGGAGATTTATCATATCATAAAGCCGAAAAACGCAGCTAACTATAGGAGGCTGTGTTTGGACTAAGGCAAGACTCACGGGTCAGGCAGAATAGGGG
>CAZHHV010000076.1:3594-9177 GCA_964532335.1 uncultured Nitrospiraceae bacterium | reverse complement strand
AAAAACACGTTGAGTCAGCGAGCCTTCGGTAACATTTTATTATGAGTCAACTGGAGAGCAGTAGTCAAAGTTTTTGTTGAAAGCTCCATAGCAATTTACCGACCTCTTCAAATAGCTTTTCTATTTTGGAGGTATCCGCTTTTATGTAGCCAAGATTTTTCGAAAATTCAAGAAGATATTCTGTTTCTGCTAAAGAGCCGCGAGCTATATCAATAAATCTGGAAAGCTCTGCCTTTGTTAGCCGCCCATAACCTTCAACGATATTTGTTGGTATGGAAAGAACAGCCCTCCTTATCTGGCTTGTTATTCCAAAAGTCTCTTTCTTTGGAAACGTTTCTGTAAAGGTATAAACATTCAAAGCAAGTTCATTAGCCTTTTGCCAAACAATTAGATTTTTGTATTTAGCCATAAAGCAGTATATCATACTGTTGCTGCCCTTCTGCTCTACTGCTCTCCTGCTCTTCTGTCTATCCTACTGCTCTCCTGCTCTATTAATTCCACACCATGTTGCAGAGAAGATACAGGGATTATGTCATCTTTTTATGAAAAACCTTTATTTTCCAATAAGACTTAATGGGCACGCTTATTGCTTTAGACATCTTCAGACTATAAGGAGCTGGATTCCGCATCAAGTGCGGAATGACATTTTATTGTGTATTGTTATTTTGCGCTGTATTTTTAGCTTGACAAAAGGCGTGGGGAACGATTAAAGTTACCATATTTTTATAAAATTCGCTCTTGCGGAACTCCATTTTATTGTAGAAGAGTTCACACAAATAGAGAAAGATAAGTTAATGAGTGAAGAAGAAATAAAAGATATAAAAAAGTACTTAGGCATTCTTTCTGAGGATTTTCAGCATAAGCTTAATCTTGCAATTGATTCATTAACAGGCAAGATTGAATCGTGGGAACTGAGATTAAGCAATAAGATTGATTCTGCAGCCAAAGACTTAAGAAAAGAAATACGAGAAGTAAAAGATGAATTAATAGTTCATAGAGACAATACAGAAGTTCATGCCCAAAAAGTGAGACCTAAAAAGAGGGCTTAAAAAGGGGGTGATGCGAGGGAAGACAGAGAACAGAAGTCAGAAGTAAAGCAGTAAAAAGGTAAAAGGGCAAATCCCGTTTTTAACGGGACAAATACTGAACCGAAGAGCGTTATAGCGTGAGGCGTTGAGCGTTATGGCGTAAAAAAAACGCAATAAACGCTATAACCCGATAAACGCAATGAACGCTACTTTGGGAAGTGAAGGAGAGCAAATGAAAAAGTATTTGGCATTAGTATTAGGCGTAATATTTACGCTCGGTTTTGCAGTTAGCGCCTTTGCCATCCATGCCGAGATTCCGGCAGAGACACAGGCAGTTGTTGCAAAGGGCGGAACCCAGATAACACTGGGCGGTGAATTAAGGTTCAGGGGTGAGTATAAGCACGCGACTGACCTTAACCAGAGCACTATAGTAGAAAATGCGGATGACAGCGACGCTAAATATGATGGCAGGGTCAGGATTCGCATCCAGGCTGATGTATCAAAGAACACAATGGGTGTTATACACCTTGAAACAGGAAGTGTCACATCCGATACATATGATTGGGGCACATCCGGTGAGGCAGCCGGTGTATACCGCGGGGTAGGCGGTGGCAAGAAGGGCACACTCGATGTTCTTGAAGCATGGATTCTCCACAAAGGCTCAGGCCTTCTGGGAATTCCTGCAGGCATAAAGGTTGGTCATATGCCTTTAGCCCTTGGCAACAACATCTTCTTTAACCGCACAAAGTTCGGCGATGACGCTATCGTGCTCTTTTTTGATCCGACAAAGGAATTGCACATAGGGTTATTGACTATAAAGCTCATGGAGAACACATCAGGCATTACTGACGACGCAACTGCATACGTAGCCCTTTTAGCCTATAAAGGCAATGGCTTTAACCTGAGCGCTGATTACACCCGTGTTGATGACCAGAGGAATCATATTACTACCAATGGCGTTGCTAACGGTGGCACAGCAATGGGTGCCGGTGACAATGGGACCACTCTCAACAACATTGGTCTTCGCGCTGACGTAACCTTTGGGAACTTGAATGTTATGGCTGACGTCGAAATGCAGTCCGGAAAAAGCGATTATGAAGGCAGCGTTGCAGATATTAAGCATAAAGGCAGAGCCTATGTCGTAGGCGCCAAATATAAGCTTGATCCTGCAACTCTTTCTCTCGGTTATGGCGTTGGCAGCGGTGACAATGACTCTGCTGACCTCGATAACAATGTTTTTGTAACAGCAGTGCCAAACACACAGAACATGACCTATGTGTATGACTACCGCGTTGTGGGAGCAACAGGTCTTACAAACACAGGCATAGCCAACACCACTTATGTTAAGGCGGGCGTGGCGGCAAATTTAACAAAGGATCTGAGCGCAGATCTCAACTACTATGTGCTTAGAGCCACCAAAGCCAATAGCGGCACGGCAATAAACGGCTTGACAACACACCTATCCAAGAAAATCGGATCAGAGCTTGATGCAAAGATAACCTACAAGATTGACAAAAACCTCGTTTACTTTGTAGAGGGCGGTTATCTCTGGACAGGCGCATTCTATGATTCAGCCACTATAGTTGCTGATGATGTATATGCAGTAAGACACGGAATCACACTCAGCTTCTAAATTAACTCCCCCTTCCCCCTCTTAATTTAAGAGGGGGACAAGAGGGGGCGTTAAATGCGTGATGCGTGAAAGACTTAAAGGGCGTCCCGATTTTATCGGGACGCCTTTTTTGTTTTGATTTTCTCTTAGGCATTATGCTATCCTTTTTTAGGAGGTGTGTCATGATTCTGATAAAATTCAAGACTCAGGAAGATAAAGTTAATGGCTATTGTCTGCTGTCATTGAAAGGCTCTGTGAGAAGCCTGCGTAATGGACTTTTTGAAATCAACGATTTTATGCTCAAGTTTCTTGAAGATGAGAATATTCAGTTTGAAATAATAGAAAGGGACCTCCTGAGTGAGACTGAAAAGATACGAAATACTCCTGCCATTGCTGTATAATGACGGCTCAAAGATCGAGAAGGAAAAGTTTCTAATTACCAATGAAGAACTTGTAGAGAGATTCGGTGCAACTACTACAGATTCAACAAGGATAGTTGGACGTTGGATTTATCAGAATCAGCTTTATGAGGATAAATTGATAAGAATTATCATTGATGTTCTTGAATCAGAGGATAGTGAAATATTTTTTAGACGATACAAAGAAGTGTTAAAGGAAAGATTTAAACAAATAGACATATGGATTACGAGTTATGAGATTGATGTGATTTAATAAGACTCAAGTCGATGCCTTTGCAGTAAGACACGGAATCACACTCAGCTTCTAAATTAACTCCCCCTTCCCCCTCTTAATTTAAGAGGGGGACAAGAGGGGGCGTTAAATGCGTGATGCGTGAAAGACTTAAAGGGCGTCTCCCGATAAAATCGGGGGGCGCCTTTTTTTATTTTAAATGTTTCTCTCGCCGTGTCGGATAAATAAAAAACTGTTGTATAATAGAACGATTTTTATGCGTGCGTATGACATCATAAAGAAAAAGCGCGACAGAGTAGAGCTTTCAAAGGAAGAACTCTCTTTCCTTATTACTGAATACCTCTCCGGTAAAATCCCCGACTATCAGATGTCATCCTTCCTGATGGCTGTTTATTTCAGGGGCATGACAGACGCCGAGACAATTGCTTTAACCGAATTGATGCTTTCTTCAGGCAGCAGGCTGGATTTTTCCGATATCTCAATCCCAAAGGTTGACAAACATTCAACAGGCGGAGTGGGTGATAAGACAAGCATAATACTTGCCCCGCTTATGGCTGCGATGAACGTAAAAGTCCCGATGATAGCAGGCAGAGGGCTCGGCCATACAGGAGGGACCATTGACAAGCTTGAATCAATTCCCGGTTTCAGGACAGACCTCTCAGTAAAAGAATTTAAAAATAATGTTAAGGACATCGGTTTTTCCATCATAAGCCAGACAGATGAGATTGCGCCTGCTGATAAAAAACTTTATAGCCTGAGAGATGTTACTGCGACCGTGGAGTCAATCCCGCTGATTGCGGCAAGCATTATGTCAAAGAAGCTTGCAGAAGGCATTGGCGGTCTTGTGCTTGACGTCAAAGTCGGCAAAGGCGCATTCATGAAAAAGAGCAGTGATGCAGGAAAACTTGCAAGGACCATGGTTAACATAGGCAATTCAATGGGTGTGAAGACAGTCGCAGTCCTTACGAACATGAATCAGCCCCTTGGGAAAACCGTTGGGAACGGGCTTGAGATTAAAGAATGCATCTCTGCATTAAGAGGAAAGATGGCGGATGATTTAAAAGAGGTGATTCTTACTCTCGGCTCATGGATGGTTTATGCGGCTGATTGCGTTACAGAGGATGCGGCAATATCAAGGCTTTCAGAGCATGTCTTGATAAAATACAAGTCAGAACTTATGAATTTCATAGAGAAGGGCGATGCATTTAAAAAATTTGTTGAATTTGTTGACGCCCAGTACGGCGATCCCGAAGTTGCTTTTAAACCCAATATGATTCCAGCCGCATCAAGAATAAAAGAGATACGGATTCCCTGTAAGGGCTATATACAGGAGATGGACGCTGAAAAAGCCGGCACAGCGTCCATGCTTCTGGGCGCAGGAAGACAGCAGGCCGAAGACAGGATTGACCATTCCGCAGGCATAGTCTTAAATAAGAAAACAGGGGATTACATAACTCCTGATGAGCCTGTTGCAATGTTTCATTACAATGACGAGACACATATAAAGGAAGCGGAGGAAATTTTTATTTCAGGGATCCAGACAGGCGAGATCCTTCCGGATAAAAGGCCGGTAATAATTGATGTGGTTATATAAAGAGTTAATAAGGGAAATAGTGTCAGTGATTAGTGTCTGTGACTGACAACTGACACTGAATGTTGACAAAGGCTCTTTGAATCCATATATTAAATAATCATGGAATCTCGCCTGCATGAACTGCATGACCTTGGCACAAAGTTATTTGAAGAGGGTAAATACTCAGAGGCAGAGCCTGTCTTAAAAGATATTATCGCCATCAATCCTAAGTATGCGGACGTATTGAACAAACTCGGCATTATTAACCATCTGAAAGGCAACACAAAAGAGGCTGCGGAATATTTTGAAAAGGCGCTTGAGATTAATCCGAGATATACACAGGCGTCTCTTAATCTCGCTATCGCGTATAATGACATGGGCGAATTTAAACAGGCGCAGGAGGTATTTTCAAAGGCTGCGCAGATAGCTCATCCCACTCCCACCTCTATTGACCCTTTTGCGGCAGGCAAGCTGGCAAACGAACATTATAAACTCGGCAGTCTTTATTTTGACCTCGGGCTTTTCGATGACGCCATAGAGGAATACAGCAAAGCGCTTAAACTTCATCCCAGACTGGCTGATGGGCACACTAAAATCGGCATGGCCTTGAGGAGCAAAGGCAGGCACGAAGAGGCAATAACCCATTTTAAAACAGCAAAGGAAATAAATCCTGCTTATGGACAGGCCTGGGTTCAACTCGGGCTGACATATTATACGAA
>CAZHHV010000076.1:0-3584 GCA_964532335.1 uncultured Nitrospiraceae bacterium | reverse complement strand
ATCCATATATTAAACAATCATGGATTCTCATCTGTATGAACTGCATGAAAAAGAAGCAAAGACATACATTCAACTCCTAAAGAAAAAGGGACAGTAAGAAGCAGTGTCACTGCTTGGAATAAACTCCCTTGATATCTTATTCAGGACTGAAGCCTTGCCGATAAAAGTAGTCAGCGGCCTGTCTTTTAATATCAATGAATCCGAGGTATTCGGGCTTGTCGGCGAGAGCGGCTGTGGCAAAAGCCTTACGGCTCTTGCGTTGATGGGCATACTTCCTCCGAATGCTTACGCCGAAGGCTCAATAAACTTCAGAGGCACAGACCTCCTCAAACTTGACAGAGAACCCATGCGCCGCCTGCGCGGGAAAGAACTGGCAATGATATTTCAGGAACCCATGACGTCGCTTAATCCGGTTTTGACTATCGGGTATCAGATATCTGAGGTTATGACAACGCATCTCGGCATTTCAAAAAAAGAGGCTTCCGTCAGGGCAGTGGAACTTCTGCGCGATGTGAAAATACCGTCGCCGGAAATAAGGATAAAAGAATATCCACACCAGATGTCGGGAGGCATGAGGCAGAGGGTGATGATAGCAATGGCAATAGCATGCAACCCCGCTCTGCTTATCGCAGATGAACCGACAACAGCGCTTGACGTGACCATTCAGGCGCAGATACTTGAGCTCCTTCAGGGGCTTCGGCAGGAAAGAAAGATGGCAGTCCTTCTGATAACGCATGACCTCGGCATTATCTCAGAGAACGCCAAAAGGGTTGCGATAATGTATGCAGGAAGGATTGTTGAACTCACGGAGGTAAATGAGCTGTTCAGTAACCCGAGGCATCCATATACAATGGGGCTTCTTGATTCACTGCCAAAGGAGAAAGGCAAGCCTCTCAATCCCATACCCGGAACTGTTCCGCGTCCTGACAGGCTTCCTGACGGCTGCAAGTTCTCTGACAGGTGCAGGTTTGTTATTCCTGCATGTCAAGAAAAAGAGCCAGACCTCAGGCAGATATCACCGGAAAAAGAAATGACGCATCTTGCAAGGTGCATAAGGGCTGAAGAGATTATATGGAACTACTGAGCGTAAAGGCTTTAAAAAAATATTTCCCTGTGAAAAAGAAGCTGGCGGGGGAGCCGCTGTGGCTTAAGGCTGTGGACGGAATTGATTTTTCGATAGAGAAGGACAAGGTCTTTGCGCTTGTCGGCGAAAGCGGCTGCGGCAAATCAACTGTTGCGCGCCTTGTTCTGAAACTTATGAAACCTACGGCAGGGGAAGTGCTTTTTGAGGGCAGGGATATATTTGCGCTTAAAGGCGATTCCCTGAAGGCATTCAGAAAGTCCGTGCAGATAATATTTCAGGATCCCTTTGCCTCGCTTAATCCGAGGAGGACTGTCTTTGATACGATTTCAGAGCCGCTGAAGATACACAGGATTGTTGACAAAAAATATTTCAAAGATGCAAGCGCGGAACTCCTGAAAAAAGTCGGCCTCGGAGCTGATGTGATGAACCGCTATCCTCACGAATTCAGCGGCGGCCAGAGGCAGAGGATATGCATTGCAAGGGCGCTTGCTGTGAATCCTAAGCTTATAGTTGCAGATGAACCGCTCTCAGCGCTTGATGTCTCAATACAGGCGCAGATACTCAATCTGCTTCAGAAACTAAGGGAAGAAACAAAGATAACGTTTCTCTTTATAAGCCATGACCTTAAGATTGTCCATTATTTCAGCGATACAGTAGGTGTGATGTATCTCGGCAAAATAGTTGAATATGCAAAAACAGAAGACCTCTTCAAAAATCCTATGCATCCCTATACAGTGTTACTTCTCTCATCAGCGCCTAAAATCAGCCATCAGCCATCAGCCATCAGCCATCAGCCGGATACGGGTGAAGTTCCAAGCCCCATACACATACCTTCAGGATGTCCGTTTCATCCAAGGTGTCCTAAGAGATTCACGCCTTGTGACAAAATAGTGCCCAAGCTAAAAGAAGCTAAAGGCAGGCTTGTTTCATGCCATCTCTGGAATCCCTATGAGTGACTGGAAGGACAATGTTTTCTTTGTCCTTCAGCCTCCATTTTTGTTAAAGTATATAAAAGTTTATCTACTTCATCTATCAATTCCTTGAACAGCCCCCCATGGCTTTTTGAATCTCCGAAAAGTTCTGTTCTGATTTTTTGTATTGCAGGGTCATAACCCCCCCATCCCCCCTCTACGAGCCATGGCCTTAATAAGGGGGGGCTAAGGGGGGTTATATGCCCGTTCTGAATGGCATGTCTTTCCAAAATTAGAAGCTGTTTTGCTTTTTCTACAAACGGCATGAGCAGTTTTTTTATTCTCTGTAATTTCTCTTTATCTCCGGCTGATAGCTGACCGCTAAAAGCTGAAAGCTCCTTTATCATCACATACAGCGTGCAGTATTCCAGTCCTCTCACTCCCCTGCGCCACTGCAAAAGCATAGGATTTCTCCAGAACCAGAGAAAATTGCGAATGCCGAGGCTAATCAGGTCGTTAACTGCTGTTTCAAGTTCGTAAAGAGAACTCTTTTCTTTTTCTGTCACTCCCGCTTGCCGGGAGTCCTTCTCTAAGAAAGATTCCGGACAAGCCGGAATGACAAGATTACAATAGTTATTGGACATTATATCTGAATGAATCAATAGTTTGGAGTTTTTGGCTGACCGCTGACTGTTGACCGCTGACTGTTTTCCCGCCAGATAGTCCCACAGATTTTTTAGGACAACTGCGCCGTTTGCATCATCAGGCGTATCAAAATGAATAAGCGATAGGATGGCCTTGCCCTTTCCATAAGTTCCTTCTATTACTGCAGGTTCATTCAGCAGACGCTTCGGGTCGAGATTGATATTGTATATCTTTTCCAATTCCGCCCACTTACCATTAGCTTCAACATCGCCCACATTCAGATCCGAACTGAAGGAGTCAGGCAGGGCATCTCCGTAAACTGCGAGTTTTTTTATATTTTTGTCCTCAACCGAGAACTGTGAAGGCCACCATGCATTAAATATTGGAGAGAATGGGTAAATAGGTGAATGGGTGAATATAGGGTGGCCCTTAATATTAAGATGAATCCGGCCGCTGAAGCTGGGTACTCTCTCTTTTGTAGGCATTCTTTTTATATTCAAAAGCCCGATGCCGTCAAGCGTTGCAAGCCCTGCGCCTCCGCAGAAGCCGAGATAATTTCCGCCGTTACGCACAAACTTTTTTATTTCGTTGATGCCTTTATCCCCGATTGCCTTTAATTTATTAGATGCCCATCCCCCGGGCACAAAGAGCATCGTATAATTTTTTAGGTGGCCGTTTTTTATATCATCCGAGCGTATAAGTTCGAACGGCAGGCGGTTAGAATTAAGAGCCTTATATGCCATTAACCCCCACAAAAACGATTCATCCCAGAGAAAGGCGGCGGGTTTCAATCCTGAGCATTGAATTTTAGATTTTGAATTTCTTTTCATATCCTCGCGGTGTAATCATCCGATTATTCTACACAAAGGTACGGGAGTTACCGATTATCACGGTTGTCTGCATATCAATATCATAATTAAGCATGTCCCTCAGGTTTGTGACAA
>CAZHHV010000075.1:0-9222 GCA_964532335.1 uncultured Nitrospiraceae bacterium | reverse complement strand
TCAATTCGTTCAATTTTTGAAGCAATAACACAAGAACAAAATATAGAGGAACAAATTACCGATGAAATTTTCACAGCGCCATTGGTTGATGCTGTTGCAGAACAGGAAGAAATTCAAATACCAGAGATTGACATTTTAAGCAGTGATTTGAGGTTTTCACAAAGCACGAGAAGAATAAGGAATGCGGCATGGGCTATAAGAATAAAAAAGAAATATAATTACATATGTGCTGTCCCGAATTGTGATGTTATAGGACAAATCTTTGTTGAAGCCGCGCACATTAAGCCCGATAATGCACCGGATAGCAATATTCCACATAGGGCACATATCTTAAATGGACTATGTTTATGCAGGCATTGTCATATCGCTTTTGACAAAGGTTATTTCTCACTTACTGATACTCATAAAATCATTACATCAACAAGATTTAATGATATACCTAACCAGAATCTCAAAACTGCCATAATTTCAAGTGCAAACATTCAAATCAAGAATAGAATAGATAAGAGGTTGCCATTAGTTGAATTTATTCAGTATCACAGGGGTAACAGATTTAAAGGTTAAAACATAAAATGGGACATACTGACTTAACATATAAAGCATCATTTGATGAATTTGAATTGGCTGGCATAGTTGCTGAACCAACATTAAATTACACCCTTTTTGAGACTGAATTAAAAAATTCTCAAGCAGAGCAGATAAAAATATTTAATAAACTCGAAAGTGCCCTCCCGTTTTATAATGGCGAGTTTTTCAGAAATCAAGTACATTTTCAATTTGCCTACCAAACACCAGTCCAGAGATGGTTTCCTTATCGTGAAGGGTACTCCATAAAACTTGTAAATGCTTTTATCGAAGAGTTGAAAATCAAAGGAAATACTTTTGACCCATTCTCAGGTAGTGGAACCACTCTTCTGGCTTCACGCATGGCTGATTTAAATTCATTTGGAATTGATGTAAATCCTATTTCTGTCTTAGTTGCTAAAGTTGAAAATGAACAATACACGTCAGAGGATATCATTCAAATCGAAGAAGAATCAAAAAAGTTGACGGACATTGAAAAATCTAAGAAGAATTTTCAGACCTCTTTTTATCTGGCTAATAAAGTATTTAATCAAGAAATTTTACAGGCGCTTCTTCAATTTAAACAACATATAAAAGCTATTCGACATGAGAAAATAAAAGAGGTACTCTTTGTCGCATGGCTTTCAATAATTGAAGATGTTTCAAACATTAAGAAAGAAGGCAACGGAATCAAATACAAAAATCGCAAGAGAACTCCTAATGGTTATATAAACATTGATAAAGAAAGATGGGAAAATGAAAAATTTCCTGACAATAAATTTAGCTTTGTAAAAACAAAACTCTCTAATCGTATTAAAATGATTTTATCTGACTTGGAATTTAATTATGGTAACTGCGATAAAAAACCAAACATCTATAAGGGCAGTTGTTTAGACTTTGAAAAGTTCTTTTCAGATGAAATTGAATTAACGTTCTTTTCGCCTCCTTACTGTAACTGCTTTGACTATTTTGAGATACATAAGATTGAGCTTTGGCTTGGAGAGTTTGTTTCTGAAAAAGAAGAATTCAGAAAATTGCGAAACACTGGTTTTCGTTCAAATACGAATTCGTTAAATCATAAGCCAATAATTTATAAGAATGAATACCTTGAAAATCTTATAAGCCTTTTTGAACCGCAAAGACTTTGGAATAATAATATTCCGAATGTAGTAAGAGGTTATTTTGATGACATGTACACTCTCTTAAATAAACTCTACCAACAAACAACTGAAAATGGTTATATAGGCATTGTTGTTGGCAATTCTGCTTATTCAGGTGTAATTATTCCAACGGATAGTTTAATTGCTGAAATTGCAAGAGAAATAGGTTTTAAAGTGAAAAGCATCTTTGTAACAAGACATTTAACTACAAGCTCCCAGCAAAAACAGGAATTGGATTATCTAAAAAATTATTTAAGAGAGAGCATTGTATTGCTTGAAAGATGATTAGGATGCATGACTACATTTTTGTAAAAGACATCATACCGGATGAAATTAAGCAAGACTCTATTTTGAATATACTCACGAATAATGTAACTGCCTATACACACGGTTTTCATAAATATCCGGCTAAATTCATTCCACATATTCCCAAGTGGGCAATCAACAAGTATTTAGTAGGGCAAAAAAGCAAGACCATCTTAGACCCATTTTGCGGTTCAGGAACAACTTTGGCAGAAGGAATTTTAGCAGGACATAACGTAATTGGTATTGACATAGATCCTTTGTCATGCATGATTGCGAAAGTCAAAACCACTAATATTAATCCTTCAGAGCTTAACAAAATTTCAGACTGGGTTGTAAAAGGAGTTAAAAAGAAGAAAAGAGGAGAGTTTAAACCAGAATGCGAAACGATTGAACATTGGTTTCCGAAAGAAACAATAAACAAGCTTTCAATAATACGGGATCTCATTAATCAGATACCTGAAAGATTCGGTGATAATAAAAGTATTAAAGATATTCAGCATCTTTTAATTATATGTTTTTCATCTATAATACGGCGTGTTTCTTATGCAGATAATGAGTCGCAAAAAACTTATGTTTCACACACTCACATTAAAACTCCTGAAGAACCATTGAGTCTTTTTCTTAAACAACTTGATTTGTTTAAAGAGCGTATCGCTCAGTTCTCTGAAAACATTCCTAAACTTAAAAATAGGATTATTTGTTCATCAAGTACAGAATCATTAAAAGCAAAACTGAAAGGTCAAGATATAAATTTAGCAATCACTTCACCACCCTATATCAAAGCTATTGATTATATTTACAATCAGATGGTTGAATTGTTTTGGATTGGAGATTTATTTGGCATACAAACACAGTCAAAACAGAATGAAAAGAAAAAAGGATACATTGGGACAAAACATTTTCATAAAAAAGAATTTATAGAATATACACCGCTTGAAACAACTATAGGGATTAAAAAACTGGATAATAAGATTCAAGAGGTATTTAAAACAGACAAGAAAAACGGGCATAAACATGCCTACATTACATTCAAATATTTTGCGGGTATGGAAAATCACTTTGCAGAAATATCAAAATGCTTAGACAAAGGCAGGCATTATATAATGGTAGTCGGCGACAGTTCAGTAAGCAACATTTTCTTTAATACTGCTGACTTCTTGACTGAAATTGCAGAACGGAATGGTTTTAGAATAACCAACAAGTGGGGCTACAAAATCAAAAATCGATATATGAGATTTGATAGAAATGGACGCGGCGGAATAATTGATATTGATTGGGTTTTAGATTTAGAGAAAAAAGATCATATTCTTTAAACTTATTCTTCGGGTTCTCCTACCATCCTGATAAGTTATAATAAATCATGTTTAAAGACCGTGATTATGACGTAATTATTATAGGCGCTGGACACGCAGGATGCGAGGCTGCGCTTGCTTCCTCGCGAATGGGTCTTTCCACATGCCTTTTCACTATTAACCTGGACACAATTGCGCAGATGCCGTGCAACCCTGCAATAGGAGGATTAGCAAAAGGTCATCTTGTGCGTGAGATAGACGCACTTGGCGGGGAAATGGCAAAGATAACTGACAGCGCAGGAATTCAGTTCAGGATACTGAACAAGTCAAAGGGGCCTGCTGTGTGGTCCTTGAGGGCTCAGGCAGACAGGGTCTTGTATAAACTTGCAATGAGAAAGGTTCTTGAGTCTCAAAAAAATCTTGATATAAAACAGGCGTTCGCAGATGAAATTGTTGTGGAAGATGGAGAAGTAAAAGGCATTCTTACGTCATTGGGGATATTCTACGGAGCAAAGGCAGTGATAGTGACAACAGGGACATTCCTCAGGGGATTAATGCACATAGGTTTTGAGAGCTTCTCTGCGGGCAGGGCAGGAGAATTCCCTTCTATCGGCTTATCGGAATCGTTAAAAAAACTCGGGCTTGAGATGGGACGGCTTAAGACAGGAACGCCTCCGAGGCTTGACGCAAAGACAATAGATTTTTCAAAGACAGAGCCGCAATACGGGGATAATCCTCCTGTTCCGTTCTCTCACAGCACAGAGAAGATAACGAATCCACAGCTTCCCTGTTTCATAACATATACAAATTCTGAAACTCACTCGGTAATCCGCGAAAATCTGGACCGCTCGCCATTATACAGCGGAAAGATACAGGGAATCGGGCCGAGATACTGCCCCTCAATAGAAGATAAGGTTATACGCTTTTCCGAAAAGCCGAGGCATCAGGTGTTTCTTGAACCTGAAGGGCTTGAGACAAAAGAATATTATGCAAATGGTATATCTACAAGCCTTCCTTATGATGTGCAGGTAAAACTTGTTCGGACAATTCCGGGGCTGGAAGCTGCCGAGATAATGAGACCGGGCTACGCCATCGAATATGACTTTGTGTATCCTACGCAGCTAAAACACACCCTTGAAACAAAGCGCATTGACGGGCTTTTCCTTGCAGGACAGATTAACGGGACTTCCGGATATGAGGAGGCAGCAGCGCAGGGTTTGATGGCAGGGATTAATGCATCGCTGAAAATTCAGGGCAAAGAGCCTTTAATACTGGGAAGGCATGAGGCTTATATCGGTGTTTTGATTGATGACCTTATAACAAAAGGCACCTCAGAACCTTACAGGATGTTCACCTCAAGGGCAGAATACAGACTGCTTCTGAGGCATGACAACGCTGACTTAAGGCTGATGGAAAAGGGGTTTAAAGCAGGGCTTATCAGCGGCAGCGATTTCAAAAGATTTGAAGAAAAAAAGAAACTTATCTCAGAAGAAATTGAAAGGCTTAAGAAAACAAGACTTAAGCCCTCTGAGGTTAGTGAGGCTCTTACAGCGATTAATGCCTCTCCTGTGTCAGAAAATATAAGCCTTGAACAGCTTTTAAAAAGGCCTGAGATTGCATATAATCTTATCAAAGCGCTCTCCCCGTCTGAAAAGACTTTGGCGCCTGACATAGAAAATCAGGTTGAGATACAGGTAAAATACGAGGGCTATATCATCAAACAGATAGAAATGGCAGAAAAGCTCAAAAAGATGGAGGGGAAAAAGATACCTGACAATTTTGACTATGCCTCTATAAACGGACTTTCAACAGAAGTTCTGGAAAAACTCCGGAAGATAATGCCTGCAAACATAGGGCAGGCAGGCAGGATTCCGGGAATTACGCCGGCAGCGCTGTCGCTTCTGCTGATAAGCATAGAAAAAAGAAGAAGACAAAGAGAGATTAAATCCTAAAATTTATGCGGATAGAAAAAAAATTCAATCTCATAACCCTGATAATAATTGCGGTCTTTATAGCAGCGCAGGCCTCTTTTTATTTTCTTGCATTTCACATGCTTGAAGGCACAACAGCAATTGTAATATGCCTTGCCGGCTGTTTGGCTATTGCGATAACTGCGCTCATCCTCATAAAAAAATATGTTACTAAAAATATTGTCAAGCCGCTCAAAGATATACACACGAGAAGCTCAACAATAATAACTGAAGTCAGCGAAGGAAATTTTAGTAAGAGGATTGATATTAAGACAGAAGATGAGTTTGAAGAACTTGCAGATAATTTTAACAGGATGGCCTCGGTATTGCAGATAAGAGAAGCAGCGCTTAAAGAGGTGTCAGAAAAGGAACAGCATGTTATAAGGGCGCTTGCGATGCTTACCGAGATGATGGGCTTTATAACCTCAGAGGTTAAATTTGAGTCAATTCTCCAGACATTTCTTGAAATGACAAGAAGTCTTCTAAAGGCAGAGCACAGCGGGATTTTCATATTTGAGGGAGAATCAAAAGAGCTTAAACTTTTCAAGACTACCATTAAAGGGGAGAATGCGCCGTCTCTTGACTGCGCCAAAACAATGCTCACGGGACCTCTCGGAGAGGCGATAGAAACCTCATCCGTATTAAGGATAAATGAGCTCACAGTGAAATTTCCTCCTAATCATCCCGTTGTTAAAAATTTCATAGCGCTTCCGCTCTCCTCATCAAACAATAAAATGTCTGCGCTTTTAATCACAATAAATAAAAGCGGCGGTTTCACTCCGGATGATGAAGACACACTCTTTAATTTTGCTTTTCAGGCCTTTCAGGCGCTTGCGCTTCATGAAGAGATTGCGCGGCTTGCCGTAACAGACGGGCTTACCGGGCTTTACAATCACAGGGCTTTTCAGGAGAAACTGTCTGAAGAAGCAAACAGGGCGGAAAGGTATTTCAAGACCTTTTCCCTGATTATGCTTGACATAGACCACTTTAAGTCTTTCAATGACATTTACGGCCATCAAACAGGAGACCTTGCATTGAAAGAAATATCAAAGATTATAAGAAACGAATTAAGAACCGTTGATTTCCCTGCAAGGTACGGCGGAGAGGAGTTTATACTTATACTGCCTGAGACATCTGTAGACGGCGCTTTGATTGTTGCGGAGAGGATAAGGAATGCTGTGGCTGAACATCCATTTACATCTACATCAGAAGGCGGAGAAAGGCTGCTGCTCAATATAAGTGCAGGAGTAGCATGTTATCCTGATGATGCAGCTTCAAAGGAAGACCTGATAAAAAAAGCTGACCAGGCTCTATATTTTGCAAAAGACAAGGGTAGAAACACTGTCTGCACCTATCAGGAAACTATTTCATATGCAATCAAAGAAATACCTAAAGAAGTTGATACCATCCTTAAAGATCCTGAATTAAAGGACATAGACAAAATTGCAAAGGGCATTGACTCAAAATCACACTATACAAAGGGTCATTCCATAGAGGTTGCAGCTTATGCCATAATGCTCGGCAAGCAAATACATCTTGAACAGCCCCTTATGGAGAGTCTAAGGATTGCAGGCATACTTCATGACTTAGGGAATATAGGGGTTCCCGAATATATACTGAATAAACCGGGATTCCTTACACATGAGGAAAAGAGCATTATACAGGGGCATCCCGGACTTGCTGAAATGGTGCTCATAAAATACCCTCTCATAGAAACCATCCTCCCTGCAATCCTCTATCATCATGAAAGATTTGACGGCAATGGTTACCCCCTCGGATTAAAAGGGAAAGAAATACCCATTCTTGCACGGGTGCTCTCTATTGCCGAGGCATATCAGGCAATGATCTCGCCGCGGCCCCAGCGGAAAAGAAAGACAAAGGAAGAGGCTATTGCAGAACTCAGAAAAGGGGCAGGTTCTCAGTTTGACCCTGATATAGCAAATACATTCATTGAATTATTACAGGAGAAAAAAGGCGGCTCTGAACAGCGGCCCTCTCTTGACTAAAAACCCTTCTACAGGCTTAAATAAGAATATGAAAAAAATAACGACAGCGCTTATGCTTATACCTCTAATATCTGTATTATCATGTTCGGGCAAGCCTGCGACAAAGCCCGCAGAAGTATTTGACGGCCAGAAGTCCTTCGCAAAGGCAAATGAACTGATGGACAAAGAGGAGTACGAAGAGGCCAGGACAGCGCTCCTTGAGATTAAAAACAGGGACCTGACAAAAAAGTATGCTCCGATGGCGCAGTTGAGGATTGCTGATTCGTATACAAAGGAAACAGAGCCTGACCGTGCAGTTGAAGAATACAGAAAATTTCTGGATATTTACCCTGAGCATAAATACGCATCCTATGCCCAGTTCCAGATTGCGATGATTTATTTTAATCAGATAGAGGGGCCTGATCGCGGATACGGAGGAGCATCAAAGGCGCTTGAAGAATTTGAAAGACTGAAAAGAATATTTCCGAGAAATCCCTACAGGGACCTCATAGAGGTAAGGATTGAAAAATGTAAAAATACAATAGCGGAGCACGAATTTCTGGTTGGTACTTTTTATTACAAGAAAGATTCTTACAGCGCCGCAATTAAGAGATTTCAGGGAGTGCTCCGGAAATTTCCGGAATTTAAAAAAGAGGCCGGCGTCCTTTATCATCTGGCAATGTCTCATAAAAAACTCGGGGAAAAAGACAAGGCAGAAGAATATTTTAAACTCCTCATAGAAAAGCACCCTAAAAATAGTCTTATCCCACAGGCAAAGAAAGAGCTGTTATCCATTAAAAAACCGTGAGGCGTAAAGCGTTAAGCGTAAAGCGCAAATCAAATCCGGAACTCTCATCGTCTGCTATGCATCACGCATCACGCATCACGCCTGTTTACTATCCGGTATTGCTGAATCTGAAAGGCAAAAAGTGCGTAGTTGCCGGCGGGGGCAAGGTAGCGGAAAGGAAGGCGCTGTCGCTGCTCAGGTCTGGGGCAGAGGTAACAGTAATAAGCCCTGAATGCACAGAGAGGCTCAAGAAAGAGAATCTTAAAGGGCGCATAAAATATATCTCCCGCAGATACAAAAAGGGCGACCTTAAAAATGCATTCCTCGTCATCGCTGCCACAGACTCCGGAGAAACAAACAGGAAGATCTCAGAGGACGCCCCATATCTTGTAAATGTTGTTGACAAGCCTTTGCTCTGCAATTTTATAGTGCCGTCTGTGGTAAGGCGCGGTCCATTAACGATTGCTGTCTCAACATCAGGCATAAGCCCTTCCCTTGCAAGAACTATCAGGAAAGAGCTTGAAGGACTCTACGGACGTGAATTTGAAAAACATCTGAACCATATTAAAAAAATGCGTGTAAAGGCGCTTAGAGAGATTAAGGACAAAAAAAAGCGGAAGAGATTTCTGAAAGATCTGTCAGCAGAAGCATGGGATAAGCGGCGCTCATCCGAAAAATGCATTAGCAAGGGCATGGATTCATCCTTCGTAGAACTTCGGAGAATGGATGACTGAAAAGTATTTTGCAGCAACACCTTTTACATGCCATAATCAATTCTTGATTTGCATATTATTATTCAATCAGCAATTGAGAATTGCATTATGGCATCCGATTAAATCATGTTGAAATCAAAAGACTTTGAAGGCATTCATGTCCATGCACACAAAAATCAACTGCATTTTTCGAATTCATGATTCTTACCCTGGAATTCATATCCATTTCACGAACGGCTTATAAACTCCCTGAGCCATTTGTTTCTTGATGGGTGCTTCAGTTTCCTGATTGCTCCTACCTCTATCTGCCTTATCCTCTCCCGCGTAACTTCAAATTCTTTTCCTACTTCTCCGAGCGTTTGAGGCACTGTGTCGTCTCCTATCCCGAACCTTTTCCTTAAAATTTTCTGTTCCTTTTCATTGAGAGTGCAGAGAGTTTTGTCTA
>CAZHHV010000074.1:6184-9287 GCA_964532335.1 uncultured Nitrospiraceae bacterium | reverse complement strand
AATATTGCCAATAAATGAAATTAAGGCATAACAAGCGCATTTCTTGCCGTCGTTCTTGATGAATCTGTGGCATGTTGGGAGTCAGGTCTATTTTCTTGACTGCAATCGTTACAACTTGCTCTTTACTCCCCTAATCTTATCAAGCGTGTCCTGATATAAATCCTTCTTTGCAGGATTAAGCTCTATTGCCTTAAGCGCAAGTTCCTCTGCCTCCTTGAGATTTTCCTTCTTCGTGTAATAAAGCCATGCAAGATTGTTATGAGCATCGGCATTTTGAGAATCTTTTTTAATCGCTTTTTTATAAGCTGACTCCGCCTCGTCAAAATCATTTTTCTGAAAATAGATATTCCCCATGTAAAGATACGCCAGCGGAAGTTTTTTTGATGCAAGCCTGTATTCCTTCAATGCATTATCAATCTCTCCTTTTTTCTCGTACGCGACCCCGAGGTTTATGTGCTCCTCCGGGCTCAGCGGGTCGTCGAGGATAACTATCTTTGGCATGGCGCAGCCAGACAGCAGTGAATAGTGAATAGTGAATAGTAGACAGATTAACAAACGACTAAAAGGCGCAGGACAGGCAGGTGAAGAATTTTTATACGACACCTTAGAAAAAAAAACTTTATTGAAATTTGAATGAACCTGCCTCATAAAATTGACAGAGTTATAATATCTAAAAAATTTGCCGATTATAAAAATTCTGGGGCTGCCTGTCTTGCGCCTACACTCTGTATTGCTCACTGTTTCTTTATCCGCAGCGTCCAGAATTTTGTCCTCTCCCATGTCTTTATAAAATCCCCTTCAGGTATGAACTTGCCCTTATCTTTTCCTGAATTTACAATTACTCCATCCTCATTATACCCTACAACAACCATGAAATGATTTGACTGCAATGCCCAGAAACCATAATCAACAAGCACAATAAGCGGATAACCTGAATCTATATTTTTTTTCAGATCCGTCATCCCTCCTGAATATTGTTCTGCAATCAATCCCTTCCTCTGAGAATAAATTACCATATCAATATTCAGGGTGCCTTTGGCAGATTTGCTGTATATCTCCTTTGCAATATCATTAGGAGTAACATCTATTTTCCAGTAATTCATAACGCCCGCAAGAGATGCGGGGCCGCACTGATAATCCTCTTGACCATGGAACGGGACATTATTTATAATTCTGTTTTGTCTTGATTCAGGAATATTGCCATTGCTGACAACAGCGCATGAATGCAGGAAGAATGTGAGCAGAACAAGAAATAAACCCCCGTTAGAAAATGGATTTCTAACGGGGGTTACAGACTGAAATTTTAGCCTCATTTTATTTCGTTACTACTACTCTGTGGCCTGTAAGCTGAATTAACAGCACAACAAGTATGACGATTACAAGAAGAGCTATCACTATGCCAAGATCGCCTCCGACCTTAATTTCGTCTATCTGGAGCGCCAGATTGTGCATCTGCTGGTCGCTGAGGCTGCTTAACTTGCTCTGTATTTCGTCCTGAGCAAATCCTAACTTCTCCAGCCTCTCTCTGACCATTTTCATTTCAAGAACCTTCTGGATTTTTCCAAGGTCAGCTGTCCTGTCAACCTGTGACATGACAATGATTTCAGACGGCGCAATGCCTGCATCAGCCTTCGGTGCAATCCCGATGATGAACATTACAATTATCAGATACCATGACAAATGCTTCATTAACGGTATTCTCATGCTAATTCACCTCCCCTAATTTTATTTTTTTATGCCTTCTCTTGTTATAGCAACCTTGCCTGTCCTGACAAATTCCTTTATGCCCATAGGACGCATAAGCTCCACAAACGCCTCTATCTTCTTTTCATCGCCTGTGATTTCTATCGTATATGTCTTCTGGCTTGAATCCACAATCCTGCCTCTGAATATCTCTGTCAGATTTAACACCTCTGTCTTGTCCTGCTGTCTCGGCGATACTTTTATGAGCACCATTTCACGCTCAACATGGTCCAGCTCTGTCATGTCAGTGACTTTTATTACATCAATAAGTTTATTGAGCTGTTTCGTAATCTGCTCAATAACCGAGTCATCCCCTGTTGTCACTATTGTCATAGCAGAAACTTGAGGGTCTATAGTCTCTCCTACAGAGAGGCTTTCAATGTTATAGCCTCTTCCGCTGAAAAGACCTGATACCCTTGAAAGCACACCGAATTTATTTTCAACAAGAACAGAGATAGTATGTCTCATATCACTCCTCTATTTAAGCTTAAAAAAAAATTAAACCGCCTAATCAATTCCTCTGAAATATTCTTCTATTATAAATATTGTGAAGAAATGTAGCAATTGCAGATAATTCAATCACCGACTTCTCAGGTCTTGCCATAACAATTTTCAGATTATCCAATGCCTTTTCTACATTTTCCCTTTCAGCGTATATTTCTTTGCTTAGCTCACCCATATATCTTTATGCCGGTCTCTTCCACAAGGTCATTAAATAGGGATTTTTTAGATAGATCAACAAGATCAACAGGCTTCGGCATATATTTAAAAAGTTCTGCATAAAACTTAAAGAACAACTGAGGAGCAATTCCTTTTACCCCAATATCTATATCATTAGCCTCTTTATCTTTTGCGATTGACGAGCCAAACAGAAATACAGCAGCAACGCTATATTTTTTCGCGCACTGAATGATTATTTCTTTTTCTTTTTCAGATATCATCCCGGTTATTGCCTCATCTCACTCATTGTATTTTTTCCATAAGATACTGCACATTATACTTCAAGAGCGCATATGCCTCTGATATCAGGTATTTGCCTTATATTTCTATCTCTTATCAATAAATTTTTTTAACGCCCGCTGTCTATATTTTTGCTCATTTCTTCTTACCAAAAACTTGTAATACGCACCCCACAAGTGAAATCAAATAACCCAGAATGCTTGACAAATTGGAAATTATAACTAGTCTCTCCCAATTTTGTGGCGAAATGGTTTTTGTAAAAAGAAATCGCCAAGAAATGCCTGAAACCAGAACCGATGAGATAATAGTTGCTAAGCCGATAAACATTAATAGAAAGGAACCGCGTCTATTTCGCCTATAAAGGAAAAAAAAAAAAAAAAATAAAATTACTAACGAAATT
>CAZHHV010000074.1:2191-6174 GCA_964532335.1 uncultured Nitrospiraceae bacterium | reverse complement strand
ACTTCGCAGAGCCCATTCATTCGCAGTCGCCAAAATGTCTATTGACATAACGTTCCTCCTTTACTAACTCATGTTTTGCTTTACTTTTTCATACATAACGTTGATACACAAGTATCTCTCACAGTGTGTTTCAAAACTCCGCCGTATATCTTCGATAAAGCGTCGCAACAGTTCAGGCACTCATTATCAATTCCCTGTGCGCCTCCTTTGAGCATGTGTTTCTCAATTTCATTACATTCGTAGCAAAGCTTCCCAATTTTCTTCATGTTATTAATGAGATTGAGCCATTCGCCAGGCGTTTGTGGGAGAAGGCCAGACGGGTCAACTGAATTTACGGGATCATTTGCCACATAGACCTGCGGATTCAAGAATTTAGGGTTCTCCATTAATAAGGAAAATGTTCGTGGAATTGATGAATTTGAATTCTTCCCACAAACACCGGACTGTTTCGATCGACTTATTAAATGTAGTAACGGATCAAAAGAAGTAAATCTGCCAATCGTAGCATCATAATACCTCGCCCTATAATAGTATAAACCTGTCTCCTTATCCCACTCTCTTGCTGTAAAAGTATATGGTTGTTTAACCTTATCTCCAGATTGTTTCATTCCCCCAAATGAATCATACGTATAGCTCTGAACTACCTTTCCTCTGCTATCAGTAAGAGCAACAATGCTCCCCAGTCCGTCAGCATGGTAATAATACACATTTCCTTTTTGTTCAACCGCTAATGGCTCGTCTATTCCAAGCCCATGTATATATCGGTTGCCTATATAACCGTTCGCGTCATATTCAAACAGAATATCTTCATTATCATAGATGTAGTTATAGGTTTTTGTTCCATCGTTTCCCGAAACCTTCTTCTCAATTCTCCTGCCGAACGGGTCGTATTTGAATTCAGCAATGGTTGTTACTCCATTCTCGGTCTTGATTACTTTTGTTAATCGGTTTTCATAATCATAGGAATAAAGCGTAGTTCCGGTAGAATCAGTTTTAGAAATTAAATTTCCGCTCTTGTCATAACTGTAGGTGATTCCATTCTCTGTGACGAGTTGATTTCCAGCGTTGTATGTGTAAGTCCTATTGTGGTCAGAGGTCAAACGATTTCCTACGGCATCATATACATAAAATTCCTTCTGCTGTTGAATCGCTGTTTGTATTCCTTTTCCTTTGCCGCTGGTGTTTGTGCTATAGCCGGGCGCAGAGGACAACGCTTCAATTAACCGATAGATACTGTCATACTGATAAGAGATAGTTTTTTCAGATGTTGTTTTAGTTAAACGATTACCAACCTTATCATGCGTGTATGTGAAGCTGTTGATGACAGCGCCAGTTAAAGTTTTGTGGGTCAGGTTTGTGAGTCTGCTGTTGCTGTCGTAAGAATACGTTGTGTATGTTCCGTTTGGCATTGTCAGTTTTGTTCTTCTTCCGAGAGAATCGTAGGTGAAGTTAAATGTTCCTGCATCGCTAATAAGCTGAATAAGGCGGTTGTTTGAGTCGTATTTGTAGAGGATAACTTTCCCATCAGGCATTGTCATCTTTGTCCTGTTGCCAACCGCATCGTATTCGTATCTCACTGTCAAGCCGCCTGAGTCGGTTGAGGTAATAAGCCTGCCGTTGCCGTCGTAGCTGAGGTTATTTTGCCTTGAAAAAAGCTGAATGTATTTTAAGACGAGCAGATAGGCAGCAAGCCTGCGCATCAGCATGATTTGCTGTAATTGCCTTATGTCTCTATTCCGCATCATTTAATCAGCCTGTCCCCTTTTTTTGTGAGTCCTCTATTGTTACTTTCTTCGTCTTTCTCATTTTGTCGGTGTCAGAACAACAGCGTCTCGAAACAAACTATAAATAAAAAACGGTGCATGTTCTGGCACGCGTTGATGAGATAGTTTCTTAAATTGCATTGCGTCTTCCAACATTTTTAATAATCCGTATTCGTTCAAACGTTCAGCCCACATATCCTGAAGCATGGACTTCTCATCTAGTGTATAAGCACAACCTGACAAGCCACTATGCCTATTTTCGTCAGCCACATCATACCCTAAAAATATCCAGTCTTCTGGAATTCTTGCGGTTAATGATGGCTCAAGTACAGCATGCCAGAATTGAGATGAACTCTTAGGGATCTCCTCTACCAACTCGACTGCTATTGCTATTCCATTTTTCCCATGCACGTTTCCATATTTAAGAAAACATTCTACCATGCTTTCTAAGTTGGGCCACATATCAATGGCTTGCTGCCGGATATCCTCAGCTGGTATTTCAAAAGCTCCTTCGACCCAAGAGTAAAGATTCCCATGTGAAAATATATCATGGTATCTAAAAAGCGATGGCCAAACACTCTGATCTACCGACAAAGGCCATTTTACTTTGGGAGACAAAAGAAATCTATCATACCTTTCCTGGTTCCATGTCTTATCGATATAGTCCTCAGGACATAATCGAATATCGAATCCTAACAATTCCTTATTCATTACTTTCTCCTTGTCCAATACTCTGGTGGCATTGGTATCGAGCCGGGTCGTGGGGGGAGACTTGTTTCTCTCCCATTTAAGTCATTCCAAAAACATTCGCAGGTCGTTGGATTCTGATTCCTCTGCCAATAATGAACATGAGGCTGCATATGATTATGCGGATGGTCATAATGGATTACATAACCTATCGTCCCAACTGGCGGATTGCACGGCGGACAAGGCTTATTGTCATCACACTCTTTTGGTTTATCTATACTTTGTGGAATAGCCGGTTCTTCAGCAATAGATGAAGGATACAAGATACCGCCGATTATAATGGCTGGGGGGATAAGTGGAATAAGTGCAGGAGCAATAACAGGGAGCGCGGGTAACAATATTCGAGGCAATGTCAATGTCCAAGTGGTTTCTGTTAATCCGTATGGATCGATCGTGTTCACCGGATTATTTCCATACGAATACGTATTCATACCTCCCAGTAAGCCGATTGGATCACTCTGTCTATATGTGCCACTTTCCGGGTCATAATCTCTGAAATAATTCTGATGCAGTCCAGTTTCCTTATCAGAATACTGTCCCGTGAATCTAAGATTGTTTTTAACCTTGCGAATATATTGCCCATGTCTTCCGTGGTTATGTTTTATCTCATTTCCGAACGGGTCAAACTCAATATTCCAGACAATCTTTTTAAGTTTATCTGTCATTACTTTTGGAGTGCCGAGATGGTCGTTGTGATAGTAGAAGGTTTCTTCCTGATGGTGTTGTTTTCGTATCATGGCAAGGGGGCTGCCGTTGAGATATATGTAATCAACAATCAGTTTTCCGTTTGCCTTTGTTTCTTCAATGAGCTTTCCTGCAAGGTCGTAGTGGAAGATTATGTGATGGTCATATTCGCCGTCGTCACCTTCTCCTTCATCATCACTATCGCCTGATTTAGTCTTCTTTATTATTCTCTGCCCTTAGCCGTTGTAGGTGTATTCTCCGATAACCTTTCCGTCTGCGACTGCTTTCATCAGTCTGTTATTCTGATTGTAAATGAAATTGAGTTTGCCGTTGCTTAGGGTGTTGCCATTGTTGTCGTATTGATAGGTTTTGACGTGGTTGTTTGTTGTTACGCTTGTCAGATGATTCGCTTCGTATGTATAGGTTTTATTCTTATTATTGTTCTGAGTCAACCTGTTTCCGTTGGCATCATAAGTCCATGCAAGATTCCCCCATGGGCCTGCGGCATTTGTGAGCCTGTCAATAGAGTCGTAGGTGTATGTTTTTATGTTTGCAGGGTTGTATTGGTCTATGATGTAGGTTATGTTTCCTACAGGGTCATAGGTGTAGTTAAGGGCAAAGACTGCCGGAACTGTTATTGTGTGTATCCTGTTTTTGGCGTCATAGGTCCATTGCTGTGTGATTTTATTGCCCAAGGTCATTGAAAGCATGTTTGCAGTTTTGTCATAGAGGATGTTTGAGGCAAGGGTTGTTTTGCCGTGATTAAGCTGCTGACTTACGCTCGTCGGT
>CAZHHV010000074.1:0-2181 GCA_964532335.1 uncultured Nitrospiraceae bacterium | reverse complement strand
TTATATGTGTAACTGACTTTTCTTTTATTTGGATAGGTGATGGTTGTCAGACTTACTGTTTTGTCGTATTCGTAGGTTGTTGTGTAGTTTATTCCAATGATTGTTTTTATCTCTCTCGTAAGTCTTCCGAGGCTGTCGTATTCATATCCTGTTGTTCCTGATGGGTCTGTCATTGAGCAGAGGCGTCCTTTGCCGTTTGTGCAGTTGTCATAGGTATAGGTGATGTTCTCGGTTTGGTCGGGGAATTGTATATTTGTCAGGCGGTTTAATGAATCGTATGTGTATTGCGCCGTTATTCCATTAGCATCGGTTTTTGTCAGAACATTCCCGACTGAATTGTAGGTGTAGGTTGTTATGCCGGTATCAGCAGAACTTGTCTTTACAACTCTTCCTACGCTGTCGTATTCGTAAGTTGTTACGTTTCCGTTGGAGTCTGTTACTGAGGTGAGCCTTCCTCTTGAATCATAGGTATAAGAGATAATTCCATTGGTTGGGTCTGTGATTTTGATGAGTCTTCCGATAGAGTCATAGAGATAGCCGGTTACGCGCCCATTTGGATCCGTGATGCTTGTTAATTTATCCCCTCCTCCTCCGCAGGATGAGCAGCCTGTTCCTCCGTAGGTGTAGGTCGTTATATTACCAAGGGAGTCTGTTACTTTTGTTATCTGGTTTCTGTAGTTGTATTCATAGTTTGTTGTCTTTCCGTTTGCGTCTGTCTCTGATATTTTGTTTCCTGCTTTGTCATATGTGTATGTGGCTATACTGCCTTGAGGGTCTGTGATTTTTATGAGCTGGTTGAGGTTGTTGTATTGGTATGTGGTGGTGCTGCCGTTGGGGTCTGTCTGGCTCAGGATGTTGCCTGCAATGTCATATGTGAATGTTGTTGTTGCTCCTGTGGAATCTGTTACTGATGAAAGATTGTTATATTGGTCATAGGTGAATGAGGTTGTTTGACCGCTTGCATTGGTTATGCTTGTTATATTGCCGTTGGAATCGTACTGATATTGTGTTATGGCTCCTGTTGGGTCTGTGGTTGATATGAGGTTGCCTTTTTGGTCATAAGCGTATGTTGTTACTTTGTTCTGTGCGTTTGTGATGTTTGTTACTTGTCCTAATGTGTTATAGGTGTATGAGGTTGTATTGCCTAAAGGGTCTGTAACAGACGCCATGTTGCCGTAAGCGTCGTAGGTGTATGTTGTTGTGCTTCCGTCAGGCTCTTTGGTTGAGATAAGATTTTTGTTTGTGTCGTAGGTGTAGGTGGTTATGTTGCCTAACGGGTCTGTCTTTTGGGTTGTTACGTTTAGCAGCGGGTCGTATTTGTAGGTCCATACTCCTCCGTCTTTTTCAATGGCTTGCGCTGTCTGGTTTATGGGGTCATAGGTTATGGCTTTTGTCTTGCCTTCAGGGTCTGTGGATGAGATGACTTTGTTGTTTGCGTCATAGGTGTATGTTGTTACATATCCCTGCGGGTCTGTTTTTGTGAGCATCTGGCTGTTTTGGTTGTAGGTGTATTGCCAGGTGTTTAAGTCCGGGTCTGCAACGGAAACAAGGGAATCTCCTGAATAGGCCAGTCTATAGACTTTGTTGTCAGGGGTTGTGATTGATGTTATCTTGCCGTTGCCTGTGGTTATGTATATGGTCCTTCCTGAGGGGTCTGTTATGGTTGTAAGAGTATCTCCATTATAGGCAAGGGTGGTTGTGTTCCCGTTTCTGTCTTTTATTGATGTGAGTTTGCCTGATGTATTGAAGTTGTAGTTTGTTCTGTCTTTTAAGGTTCTTGTGAAGGTGTTGTCATTGTTAACTGCTATGTATGATTTTTCACCGCTGTTGGCTTCTGGATAGTAGACGCCGTTTGACAGTTTAAAGTATATGACGTTTCCGTCTCCTTGTTTTAGGCCGATGCTGTTGTCAGGACTGGAGAATAGCAATATGTTCCAGTTATGCGTCCAGCTTTTGCCGAGTGAGCCAGAATAGATGTCTATGGAGTTATAGCTTAGTGTGAAGTTTAGCGTGGTTGTCTGGAATAGTGTCTGGTCGTGGAAGAGGTTGCCGCTTCCGGGATGGGCGGAAGATTTAAAAGGTATATTAGCGCAGGAAGCTCCTAATGTTGTCTCGTCTTTGTTACAACCCTCATCCTTATTCCCATCACAGTTTTCGTCAATATTGTTTCCGCAGATTTCT
>CAZHHV010000073.1:0-9337 GCA_964532335.1 uncultured Nitrospiraceae bacterium | reverse complement strand
AATCGCCCTTAATACTGACATGGCAGTCATTACTTCTATTGCAAATGATTATGACTACTCTGATGTATTTGCAAAGCAGCTTAAGGCGCTTGGAGAAGAGGGCGACATTGTTATTGCCATAAGCACGAGCGGAGGCGCAGCAAATGTGCTTAAGGCGATGGACGTGGCAAAGAAGAAAAAATTAAAATCCGTAGCATTCACCGGAGCCAAGGGAGAAAAATTCGCGGCAAAGGCCACATATGCATTTATTGTCCCCTCTGATAACACCCCGAGAATTCAGGAAACCCACATAACGCTCGGACATGTCCTCTGCCAGATGGTGGAGGAGATACTTTTTGAGGCGCCAAGAAAAAAATAAGTCAAGGATTATACTCGGCATTGATCCGGGTAGTATTGTCTGCGGCTATGGAATAATAAAGACAGCCCAGAGTCCAGAGTCCATCCCGAGACACATCGGGATAAACTCAAACACCGACACTGTCTATATTGCATCGGGAAGAATTATGCTGCCTTCTAAGCAGCCGCTGGATGTAAGGCTGAAAGAACTTTACTCCAACCTTGCAGACATCATAAGAGACTATTCCCCCAATGAAGTCGCCATTGAAAAGGTTTTTTTTGCAAAGAGCATAAAGGCCGCACTCATCCTCGGACAGGCAAGAGGCGCGGCGCTGGTTGCGGCAGCTTCCTCAGGGCTTCCTGTTTACGAGTACAGCGCGCTTGAGGTTAAGAAGGCAATAGTAGGATACGGCAGAGCAGAAAAAGAGCAGGTTCAGGGTATGGTTTCAAAAATACTGAATCTGAAAACCAAACTTTCTGCGGACAGCGCAGATGCGCTTGCGCTTGCATTGTGCCATATCAATACAATGAAAATCTTAAAGTAAGATGAAAAATAATGACCGGTTGGAAAACAAAATTACAGATGTCCTTCCTGACATAAAGATATCAGTGGAGCCGGAAGATTTAATTTGTTACGGCTTTGACGCATCCGGAATTGAAAGCCGCCCCTCGGCAGTTGCCTGGCCCAAGAACACTGAAGAAGTTGTCAGGGTGATGAAGTATGCCTTTGAGAATGAGATTTCTGTCACGCCGAGAGGCGCAGGCACAGGCATGACCGGAGGCTCCATTCCATTGAACGGCGCCATTGTCTTAAGCCTTGAGAAGATGAATAAACTGGTAGAACTTGATACTAATAATCTCAATGTTGTTGTTGAGCCCGGAATTATAAACGGCAGGCTGCAGCGTGATATTGAGCATCTCGGCTTTTTCTATCCGCCTGATCCCGCGAGTATGAATTTCTGCACAATAGGCGGAAACGTGGCAAATAATGCCGGAGGCCCAAGGGCCTTGAAGTACGGTGTCACAAGGGATTATGTGATGGAGATAGAGGCGGTGCTGCCTGACGGCAATGTGATAACAACAGGGGTGAGGACAACAAAAGGGGTTGTAGGCTATGACCTTACGAGATTACTCACAGGCTCGGAAGGCACTCTTGCTGTGATAACAAAGCTGCGTCTCAGGATTCTTCCTTTGCCGGAAGAGGTCATTACTCTGCTTGCTATGTTTGACAGCCTTGAGGCATCAGGTTCAGCAGTCGCAAAAATAACAGCATCAAAAATAATACCGAGGACTCTTGAGTTCATGGATGCAGGAACAATCGCTGCAGTAGAGAATTTCAAGCCTGTTGGAATTCCGAGAAACGTTGAGGCGCTTCTTCTCATTGAGCTGGACGGCCATCCGTCAGCAATAACAAAGCAGGCGGAAAAAATAGTAGAGATATGCGAAGCGCTCAATGCGGAAGTGAAGATGGCAGAGGACGAAGCTGCACGGGATAAGCTCTGGGAGGCAAGGCGGTCAATATCGCCGGCGCTTTATCATATGAATCCGACAAAGATAAATGAAGATATTGTTGTGCCGAGAGATAAAATCCCTGACATATTAAAAAAGCTGAGAAGGCTTTCAGAAGAAAGCGGCATACAGATAGTGAATTTCGGACATGCAGGAGACGGCAATATCCATGTAAATATCATGGTTGATAAAAAAGACGCTGAAAAATACCAAAAGGCTGAGTCTCTTGTAAGAGAAATTTTTGATATGACTCTAAGACTTGGAGGCACTATCTCAGGAGAGCACGGGATAGGGATAACCAAGGCTTCATATCTCAGCATGGAGATAAAGAAACATGAGCTTGAGCTTATGAAAGGAATAAAAAACCTCTTTGACCCTAAAAATATCCTTAATCCGGGAAAGATTTTTATATAAGGATTAAAAACTAATGAATGAACTGCATTCCCGGGTTAATCAAAATCCGGATTAGAAATGCTTTTTCGCTCCACTCCGGCAGGAGAAGGCGAAACAGTGGAGAATTGTGTCGGCTGTGTGCCGTCCTTAAAATACTCTTTTAGCGAGCTTTCTTTTGATAGAAGCCCTGTTGACGGGTCAATCGGATACATCACAATGCCTTCCGGCACAGAGAAATCAGAAGATTCTGCAGTGTTTGATGCATACTTCATGAAGTTCAGCCATATCGGTGATGCCGCCCTTGCCCCTGTTTCCTGAGAACCGAGAGGCCTCACATCGTCGAACCCCACCCATACAGACGCAGTGATTCCTGTTGTATATCCAACAAACCATGCATCCCTGTAATCATTTGTTGTGCCTGTTTTTCCTGCGGCAGGTTTGCCTAAAGCCTTTATTCTCCACCCTGTCCCATAATTTATAACATCCTGCATCATTGATGTTATGAGAAACGCTGTCTGATTGCTTATCGCCTGTATCCCTTCGGGCTCATTGCTCTCAAGTATCTTGCCTTTTGAATCAGTGATGTATTTTACTGCCGTGGGGTTCATTCTTAGTCCATTGTTGGCAAATACGCTGTAGCCGGCGCATAGTTCAAGTGGAGTTACGCTCAGGCTGCCAAGAGCAATGCTTAAGTTATGCGGTATATCACCTTCAAGCCCGAGGTTGCGTGTGAATTTTATAACCTTATCAACCCCCACTGCGTCCACAAGCTTCACTGTTACCACATTTCTTGAATATGTAAGCGCCTCACGAAGCCTTGTAGGCCCGTAATGTTTGCGGTCATAGTTTTCAGGCGTCCAGTCACCCTTTGGCCCGCCTTTATATGTGACAGGCTCGTCATTTATCATGGATGCGGGCGTAAACCCATTATCCATTGCAGCAGCGTATATTATCGGCTTGAACGCAGAGCCGGGCTGGCGTTTTGCATAGATTGCGCGGTTAAATTCGCTCTTGGTGTAATCATAGCCTCCGATAATTGTTCTTATAAACCCTGTTCTCTATTCAATTGCCACAACTGCGCCTTCCACTTCAGGTTCCTGTTCAAGGGCAAGGCTGACCTCTTTCCCTTTTGCGCCTTTAATCTTTACCTTAACAATATCCCCCGGTTTGAGTATCTTTGTAAGATTAAATCCTTTTATCGTTGTGGCTTTCTTTGTTTTTGAATCCAGAAGAGCGCTTGCCCACTGGGCGTCGGCTATCGACAGCTTGCCGATAATCCCCCTTGTCTTAATAACAGCCTCAGTTTCGCTCACTTTAAGGACAAGCCCTGATGTTATGTCATCCCCGCCTCCGATAGCAGCGCTGTGCACATCTTTGCTCTCCATCTCTTTTTTAACGTCTATATCCTTCTTATGCTCTACAGGGCCGCGCCATCCTCTCCTTTTATCAAGTTCTCTAAGTCCTTCCTGAAGTGCTTTTTGCGCGGCAGCCTGCATTGCCCTGTCAAGCGTAGTATAAACCTTCAATCCTCCCTTATAGACTGTCTCTTCTCCGTACTTTTCCTCCAGATATTTCCTGATATATTCAATGAAATAATTATTTGACTCCATGCCCCTTCTCAGGGTTGAGAGATACAGGGGCTGCTTTGCCGCCTTTTCCCTTTCAGACTTTTTGATGTATCCTTCTTCCTCCATCCGCAAAAGAACCGTCTCCTGCCGTTCCTTTGATTTCGTGAGATTGTTATAAGGAGAATATGTGGAGGGCGCTTTTATAAGCGCAGCTATCATTGCCGTCTCAGGCAGAGTCAGTTCTCCCACTGATTTGCCGAAATACACGCGTGATGCCATCTCAACACCATATGCGCCGTGGCCAAAGTATATCTTGTTCAGATAAAGCTCAAGTATTTCCTTTTTATCAAGATTCTTTTCCATCTTTATTGCAAGGGAAGCCTCTCTGACCTTTCTTTTAAATGTTTTCTCAGGAGTGAGGAACACAACCTTTGCAAGCTGCTGGGTTATTGTGCTGCCGCCTTCTTTAAGCCCGGCATGGAGAATATCCTTTAAAACTGCCCTGCCGATTGCAATGTAATCTATGCCCTTGTGATTCCAGAACCTTGAATCTTCAACAGCTATCACTGCATCTATAAGGTGTTTTGGCATTCTGTTCAGAGGAACAAAAACGCCTTTTTCAACTTTGAGTTCTCCGATGAGAGTGTCGTCATCAGCGTATATCTTGGTGCCTGACGTGGGCTTGTACTGTTTGAGTTCTGCGATGGAAGGAATTCCTTTTGCAAACGCAAAATACCCTCCGACGGATACGCCGGTTATGACTGAAATGATTAATAGAAAAACAACAGCCCGTGTTTTCATATTTAGATTGATTATAACCCTGACCTGAAAGCGCTGTCAAAAGCCGTGAGACTGAGCAATCCTTATAGCCTCTTTCAAGTCAACAGCGCCCGAATAAATAGCCTTGCCAGTTATCACACCCCAGAGATTTTTAATCTCCTTCAAGGCTATTATGTCTTTGATGGAAGACACGCCGCCGGATGCAATTATTGGTATGCTGACGGTTTCAACCATTTCTCTCATAGCATGGATATTCGGACCGGCAAGCATACCATCTCTTGATATATCAGTGTATATTATGCCTGCTGCTCCAGCCTTTTCCATTTCCAGCGCAAGGTCTTTTGCGTTAGTCCCGGTAATCTCAACCCAGCCTTTTACTGCGGCCTTGCCGCCTTTGGCATCAATGCCCGCAAGAATCCTGCCCGGATATCTGGCGCAGGCATCTTTCAGGAGAGAAGGTTTCTCTATCACTGCAGTTCCGAGTATTATTCTGTTAATGCCGATGCTGATGAGGCCGTCTATTTTCTTTATGTCCCTTATGCCTCCGCCGACCTCTATGTCAATTGATACGGATTGCCTTATCTTTATTATTGCATCAAGATTTTTCTGGCTGCCTGTGAATGCGCCGTCAAGGTCAACAACATGAAGGAGTTTTGCCCCGCATTCCTCCCATCTCCTTGCTGTTGATGCAGGGTCCTTGGAATAGGTAGTGACCGCATCTTTTCTCCCCTGAAGAAGCCTTACGCACTGCCCGTCCTTTAAATCTACGGCGCAGTCGGCAAAATGGGTTTCTGTTTTTTATACGGTTGACGACAGGGTAGAAAGCCTCCTCGCAAAAAAATCCTCATTGATGTTTGTCGGAGAGCCTGTCAATTACAGGCTCAGGATACGAGAAGGCAGGCACAGAAGAGACAAAGAGGTAATTTTCAACTCAGGCAATAAAGTTACATATATAGACCATATCAACAATGAGAAGCTTAGTTTTGATGTGCCTTCTCTTATATTTGACCCGCTGTCGAGTTTTTATTATCTCAGGACGCTTAAGCTTGTTGTCGGAGAGCCCGTTTACGTAACCATTTTTGACAGCAAAAAAGTCTGGAATGTTGAGGTGCAGGTGCTCAGAAAGGAAAAGGTAACGCTTTCGACAGGCACTGTTGATACAATCTTGATTAAGCCGCTAATGAAATCAGAAGGCATATTTTATAAGAAAGGCGATATCTATATCTGGATGACAGACGATGAGAAGCGTATTCCTGTAAAGCTACGGACAAAGGTCGCCATAGGCTCTATAAATGCCCTATTGGTAGGAGGAAGGTATTGATACCCGTCTCAATTGTAATCGTAACAAAAAATGAAGAGGCAAACATTGAAGCCGCGCTTGACAGCGTAAAGGATGCCGCTGAAATTGTTGTCATTGACTCATTCAGTTCGGACAGGACTGTTGAAATCTGCAGAAAATACACAGATAAAGTATTTCAGAAAGAATGGGAAGGTTACGCAAAGCAGAAACAGGCGGCGGTTAACCTTGCCGAAGGCCCGTGGGTTTTTATACTTGACGCTGACGAGAGATTTACGCCTGAATTAAAGGCAGAGATTATAAATGCAATAAATGCAATAAAAGAAGACAGCCATGACGGTTTTTATGTCCCAAGGAAAAACTTTTTTATGGGCAGATGGATCAGGCACGGAGGATGGCGGCCTGATTATACATTAAGGCTGTTCAGGAAAAATGCAGGCTGTGTTGAGGACAGGGAAGTGCACGAGAAGGTAGTTGTCAATGGGAGCGTATCGTATCTTAAAAACCCTCTTGTCCATTATACGTATGATTCTGTTTCTGATTATTTAAAGCGGATGGACATCTATTCCACGCTTGCAGCAAAGGAACTTAAAAAGAATGGCGTCGTGCCTGATGCGCTGGACTTTCTTATTCGTCCGCCGGCTGCATTCATAAAGATGTTTTTTTTCAGATTCGGATTTCTGGACGGCAGATACGGGTTGGTGCTTGCAGTGCTTTACAGCTATTACACTTTTCTGAAATATGCAAAGACATGGGAGTTGAAAGGGTAAAGTTAAAAGTTTTTCTTTTGAACTCTTAACTTCTAACTCTTAACTTCTAACTTCTAATTATGCAGTCCTGCAGTCTGCGACAAGAGTCAGTTCAGGAGAATTCACCTTATATGGCAGCTTTTCTCCTGAATGAGATAGAATCCCGCGCTTTATCTCAACAACAGACGGATTCTTGCATCTGAATTTCTCAATCAGAAACTGAGCGGCAACTTCGGGTTTAATAATATCGCCGCAGGTAAAAATATCCACAGCCGCATAACCGTATTCAGGCCATGTGTGTATTGAAAGATGAGATTCGGCTATGACTACCATACCGCTTATTCCAAATGGACTGAATTCGTGGAAGGATACATCAATGATGGTTGCTTTGGCCTTCTTTGCCGCTGAGACCATTGCATTTCTTACATTGTCGAGGCTTTTGAGAATTTCAGGATCACAATCCCTAAGCTCCACTAATAAATGTTTACCTAAAGCATGCAACCCTCTACCTCCATGTTAGATTTCAATCTAAAGAGCTTTATTGCTCTCTTAAGCTAAATAAATTACAGTAAAATTATACTCCTTGTCAAGATTTTTTTGAATGCCCAAAAATTTTTTCTGAAAAAAGTTTCTCAAAACGATTGTCTTTCATCTTGAATAGCATTAAGATATATTAACTGTCACACTGTATGTAGCGCTGTTTTATTTGAGGAGAATATATGCTTGATGTAAAGATTGTGAGAGAGGATACCGCAAGAGTTGAAGCGTCGCTCAGGAAGAGAAACTATGACCTCTCCATACTTGACAGGTTTCTGAAAATAGAAAATGAAAGGAGAGAACTCCTCAGGCTCATAGAGGAAAAGAGAGAGCAGAGAAACAAAATCTCACAGGAGATTGCAACATTAAAAAGAGAAAAGAAGAATGCGGTTTCAATCTTAGCAGAAGCAAAAAACATATCTGACTTCATAACGGAAAAAGAAGAGCGGCTGAAAGTTTTGGAAGAAGAAGCAAGACAAGAGCTTTTGATTATTCCAAACATTCCTCACGAATCAGTCCCTGCCGGCAAAGACGAGACAGAAAATGTTGAGACAAGAAGATGGGGCGCTCCGAAAGAATTTGACTTCCCTCCATTGAATCACTGGGACATTGCAGAGATGCACGACATAATTGACTTTGAACGCGCATCAAAGATTGCAGGCGCAAGATTTTCATTGATGAAGGGCATGGGCGCAAAACTTGAAAGGGCGCTGATGAATTTCATGCTTGACCTGAACACATCTAAAGGATACAAGGAGATATTGCCGCCGCTTCTTGTTAACCGCGAATCCATGACAGGCACAGGACAGCTTCCGAAATTTGAGATGGAACTGTTCAGGACAGCAGACCCGGAGTTCTATCTCATTCCGACCGCAGAAGTCCCTGTGACGAATATCCACAGGGAAGAAATTCTGAATGAGAGTGATCTGCCGATTTACTACACAGCTTACACTCCATGCTTCAGGCGCGAGGCAGGCTCATACGGAAAAGATACGAGGGGATTGATAAGGCAGCATCAGTTCAACAAGGTTGAGATTGTAAAATTCGTGAAGCCTGAGGATTCATACAGCGAACTTGAGAAGCTTACCAATGATGCAGAGGACATTCTTCAAAGGCTCGGCCTGCCTTACAGGGTTATTGCGCTCTGTACAGGAGACCTCGGTTTTTCAGCGGCAAAGACTTATGACATTGAGGTCTGGCTTCCGGGCCAGCAGAAATACAGGGAGATTTCTTCATGCTCTAATTTTGAGGACTTTCAGGCAAGAAGGGCGAATATCAGGTTTAAGCGCGAAGGGAAGAAGGGAACAGAGTTTGTCCACACCCTTAACGGCTCTGCGCTTGCAATAGGGAGAACAGTCGTTGCCATCCTTGAGAACTATCAGCAGAAAGACGGAAGCGTTGTGATTCCAGAAGCGCTGAGGAAGTATATGGGGGTAGAGGTGATAAAGTAGAACTTTGGATGCGGTTGTATTATTTCCTTCCTTCCAGAATTCTTTCGGTCTGTTCTATTATCTCTGTCGCTGTTGCCCTGTCTTTAATAAATGTCCCCTTTTTTGCATCTACGCTTATCTTCGTTGACTTGGCTGTAATCCTTTCAAGCTCTATATAAATCTTCAGTTCAGCGGTTGTTGCTGAAATCTCCACTCCGTTTTCTATTTTTTTCTTTCCAGCTTCTTTTATTCCCATCTTTTTAAGCGCACGCTGTGCTGCATCTTCCACCTGCCCGATAGGAAAACTGATAGTCTTATATGCAACATTTGTTATTGTGTATGCGGCTCCGCCGCTTGCGCCTGCCAACAGGATGCTTGCACAGCCTGAAGATAAAATCACAATGCAGAGAAGCAGACAGAATGGAGTTGTCTTAGCCCGCATGGTATTTGTATTATTCCCATCTTCAACTGAAAATTTCAAGCGATAACTATAGGAAAGAGCGAAGGATGCAGAAAATTTTGGAGGCGGCGAGCGGATTTGAACCGCTGCATAAAGGTTTTGCAGACCTCCCCCTTAGCCACTTGGGTACGCCGCCAATTCCGTAATGTGTAATCCCTAATGCGTGATGGGTATCTTTTTCTTTAACTCATTACGCTTAACGCATTACGCATCACGGTCTTTCATGGAGCGGGAAACGGGGCTCGAACCCGCGACCCCAACCTTGGCAAGGTTGTGCT
>CAZHHV010000072.1:1066-9610 GCA_964532335.1 uncultured Nitrospiraceae bacterium | reverse complement strand
ACGATTCCTTTTTATCCTTTACTCCGGTAACATTTATTGTGAGTCAATTCGTTGCATGATAAAAGACTGAAAAAGAATATGCTATATTAACATGATGAAAAAATTTGTATTGCTGCCAATTTTAATTCTCCTTCTCCCCCTATCCCTCAGCGCGGAAGTAAAAGAATACAAACTTGACAACGGGCTAAAGGTTCTTGTAATTGAAGACCATAAGGCTCCGCTGGCAACATTCCAGATATGGTATCGGGTCGGCTCAAGGGATGAGCCTGCAGGGAAAAGCGGCATAAGCCATCTGCTTGAGCATATGATGTTCAAAGGCACGCCTAAATACGGCTCTAAGACATTTTCAAAGATGGTGAAGAGAAAAGGCGGGGTTGACAACGCATTCACTACCAAGGATTACACGATGTATTATCAGACGCTTGCATCAGACAGGATAGACATATCAATAGAGCTTGAGGCTGACAGGATGCAGAACCTTATCCTTGATCCAAAGGAGTTTATTGCAGAAAGAGATGTCGTGATGGAAGAGCGGAGGATGCGGTATGAGGATGACCCCCAGAATTCACTGTATGAAGAGGTATTGGCCGCAGCATTCAAGTCTCATTCATATCACTGGCCTGTGATAGGCTGGATGTCTGATATTTCTTCAATAGAAAGAAGCGGCCTCCTCAGTCATTACAGGGCATACTATTCCCCTGACAACGCAGTAATTGCTGTCTCGGGAGACATCAAGGCAGATGAAATCATCAAAAAGATAAAGGCATCTTTCGGAAGCATTCCTCCTGCATCCAGCAGAACGGTTGTCACCTCAAAAGAAACCGAACAGAAAGGCGAGCGGAGAATAAGTCTGAAGAGAGAGGCGGAACTCCCTTATATAATTACCGTATATCACACCCCGAGTTTTCCGCATCCTGACAGTTATGCTCTTGAGGTTCTTGGAATGATTTTATCAGGCGGCAAAAGTTCAAGGCTTTACAGGTCAATCGTCTATGAAAAGAAGCTTGCCATCGGCGCTTCCGCTGACTACAGCGGGCTTCACAAAGACCCTCATCTCTTTTTGTTTGACGCAACAGCAGCTCCCGGCAAAGACATAAAAGATGTTGAAAACGCTCTGTATGCCGAGATAGAACAGATAAAGAAGGAACTGCCGTCAGAACGTGAAGTGCAGAAAGCAAAGAACCAGATTGAGGCATCATTTGTTATGGGACAGGACTCAATATATTTTCAGGCAGAGATAACAGGGATGTTTGAGATGCTCGGAAGCTGGAAACTTAAGGAGCAGTATCTTGAAAACATAAGGAAAACAACGCCGGAGGATGTAAGCAGAGTTGCAAAAAAATACCTTACGGAAGATAACAGGACTGTGGGAATTCTAATCCCAATTAAGAAATAAGGAGTTGAAAGTGAAGGGGTCAACAGAGCAACAGAGCAGTAGAGCAACAGAACAACAGTTTTTAGTGCAGAAATCTTTAACTGCTGCGCTACTGCGCTACTGGGCTGCTGGGCTCATCTTACTGTTCACTGTTCACTGTTCACTATTCACTTCTGCTTATGCCCTTGATGCAAATAAAAAGATACTTCCTAACGGGCTTACAGTTTTGCACTCTGAAAAACACAATCTGCCTATTGTCATGATTACCATGATCGTAAAAGCCGGGCTGCTTGACGAGCCGAATGAAAAGGCAGGGCTTGCTTATCTTACAGCAGAGCTTCTGGATGAAGGGACTAAAAATAGAAAATCAGCAGAGATAAGCGAAGAGATTGAATTTATAGGCGCAGGGCTCGGCGCCTCGGCAGGAAGTGATTACACAACGATAACGCTATCCGTGCTTAAAAAAGACATAGAAAAGGGTTTTGAGCTTTTTTCCGACATAATACTGAACCCTGTATTCGCGCAGGAAGAACTTGAAAGGAAAAGAGAACTGATAAAAGGCTCTCTGAAACAGAGGGAAGAAGACCCGTCTTTTCTTGCGGAGCGCTCATTTAAAAAAGAGGTTTTCGGAGAACACCCCTATGGCAGGCTCGTGGAAGGCTCAACAGAAACCCTTTCAGAAATAACACGCGAAGACCTGCTGAGGTTTCATCCAAAATATTTCATCCCCAATAATGCAATGCTTTCAGTTGTAGGAGACCTTACACCGGGTGAATTAAACTCTCTCATTAAAAAATATCTTGCTTCATGGAAAATAGCTGAACTGCCTGAGAGGAAAATCCATCCCATGAACGAGGAGAAAACAAAAAAGGCCGTGAAGATAGACAGAGACGTTACACAGGCGACTATAATCATCGGGCATCTCGGAATAAGCAGGGACAACCCTGATTACTATGCTGTTTCTGTCATGAACTACATACTCGGCAGCGGTGGTTTTTCATCAAGGCTTATGCAGAAGATACGAGACGAACTGGGGCTTGCTTATGATGTCAGAAGTTTTTTTACCGCAAGCAAGGAAAAGGGTTTATTCCAGGCGGAAGTACAGACAAAAAATGAATCGGCAAATACAGCGATAGAAGAGATAGTGAAACAGATAGAAAAAATCAGAGAAGAGAAAGTCTCTGACGAGGAACTTTCAGGAGCGAAAGACTATCTTACAGGGAGCTTTCCAAGAAGGCTTGACACCAGCAGGAAGATTGCAGATTTCCTTGCAACTGTTGAGTTTTATAACCTTGGCTTAGATTACGCAGAAAAATACGCTTCTTACATAAATGCCGTAACAAAAGAAGATGTACAGCGGGTTGCCGGAAAATATCTTGATGCGGAGAATTTTGTGCTGATTGTTGTTGCCAACCAGAAAAAGGCAGAGTTAAAGTATTAAGAACAATTATTCATAAATTTTAACGGATTCTGTTCTTGTGCGTTCAAGATAACAGAGGTAATTGGCATAGTACACAACGCTATCCGCATCAGGGGTCTTCATAGTAGATTTTTATTTTTATGCGTTGGCTCATTTTACTATTCCATTCCCCCCATATATCCTTAATCCCAAATACAACGAAATTCTCTACTGTTTGTATCTACCTTTAGACGAAGTCTTTTGAGCCGCTCTTGTGCCAGTATCGCTTCGCTGTTTTTAGTATCCTCTTTAATAAAGTCTTCATAGTATGATATCGCCTTTTTTCGATGAGATGGATGTTCTTTATATTCCCCTGAGTTAACATATGGATCTTTTGGACTGGACATGCTCAAAGAGCAACTGGTTTCGTAAGCCTTTGCGAGTAATAAAAGCAAGTACTTTCTAATATGACTTGTGGATTTTTTTTTCAAAAAATTTTCTCCTTCAGCTATAATTTTTAGAAACATATCTACATCAGGAGAGAGTTCCATTTCACAACCCTTTGATAACCAATCCCAAAAGGCCTCATCAGCCCAATAGCCACTAAGCCCCTCTTTAATTATTTTTTTCAAAAAGATGTGATTGTAGTAAATGTCCTCCTGATAGAGTGGTTGATACAAAATTTCATACTTTGCAAGTTCTTTCTGTTTTTCTTCCCATCCATTAATCTCCTTTAATAATATCATCGGGGCCAATTTTGCGGCTAATATGTCCGCCAGATAAAGTTGGGCAGCACGCTCAGACCCCCCCGTAGAGATTCTCGGCAGAAGCTGCATTAAAATTGCATAGTACGATTCTGCATCTGTAGCTTTTTCAAGACGCTGAATTAACCCTGGAAAGCTTTTTGCCACATCCTGATAAAGCTTTTCCTTTTTTGCCATTTCCCTTTGTTTTTCCTCTTCTTCCAGTAATTGTTCGATCCTTTCTTCTTGCCTAATAACAGAAGCTAACTCTTTATCTCTGGCTAAAATTTCTACTAATGGCAATCCCTCTCCTGTATGTGCTCCATGATTATTTCGAAAAACATAAACCTTACGTCCTGTCCACTCCCAGAAGGAAATTTCCTCCCAGTAAGCAGAGCCAAAATCGTAAACTTTGGACAAAGGGGTCTCAACACCCATTCTTTCAGCTAAATTTTTAGTAAGAGACTCTATAGCACTTTCAGAGGTAGAGGGATAAGAAAGCCTTACTTTTTGTAAGGTGCATGTTTCTCCCTTGGAATCAGGATAAAAATAAAACTTCATTTCAAATGAATCATTCTTAAATGTACATAATGTGCACCAGAGATCATCTATTTTTGTAACATAACCCTCTCCATGAAATTCCTCGCAGGTAACTTCTTTATGAAGTTTTTGCCAATCCGATGATTTTGCTTTCCAAGAAACAGAAAAGAAATTCGTGGTAAGCTGTTTAATTACATCTACATCTGGAGAAGGAGTTATCTTCTCAGTGAACCGGTCTAATATATGTTGCTCCTCTGATGATAATTTACCATTAAAAGCATTCATGAATTTTTCTCGCATTTCCTTATCTAAAAGTTGTGACATTAGGGTCTCCTCACAACGCTCTTTTACCCAATTTTTTATCCAACTTGTATCTTCTGTCTGTTCCAGTCGTGATAGTGCTCCAAGAACTCCCTGAATGAACTTAGGGTCATCACGAATAACCAACATATCACCCATTCTGTGGAACACAGAACAGGCCCGACCAAAGGTACTACTTCCGGGAGGAATTTTCGTAAGAGCCAAATAAAAAGTTTCAGTCAACTCAGCTCTGTTATAACCATGTGCTGCAATACTGTCAAAGAATTCTTGATCCCGATGAGTATGCCAATCTGCCGAATCAAAATAGTTTTTAATCTTCCTATAGCCTTCCATACTTTTTAACTTGTATAATGCCTCTGCTAAAACAACTGCAATTCGGCCTTGCTCCGTTGGAGTACTAGTCGGTTTTAGGGCACGCGTTTCTTCTAATATACGATTAAGCCTAGTCACTAACATTTGAAGTGTTTCATTAGAAGAGGGAAGCTGGATTAAACAATTAGCAGCTTCTTTTATCCTGTATTCTTCTGCCCCATACTGAATTATTTTCCGATAGTTGTCTAATTTTTCTTTTGCACAAGTATCTGCTGCCCATACCTGTATATTGCCTATTACAATGCAAAATACAATGCAAAAAGAGCATATAAAAAACCATCCTTTTATATGTGCATTCTTTCCCATCTAAATTGTCTGCTTAACTTAGCATTTCATTTGTCCTTATTATAATAAGCTATTAGCCCATAAATCACATCCCCTTGTCAATCCATTTCCCATAAAGTTATAATTTTGAATAACGACTATTTTATGTCATTCCTGCGCAGGCAGGAATCCAGAATTGTAATTATGGCGTTTAAAAATATTATAGGACAGAATAAAGCAATTAACATCCTGATTGGAACGATGGCCAGGAACAGGATTCCTTCGGCATATCTCTTTGCCGGCGAATCAGGAATAGGCAAAAAGCTCACTGCGATTAATCTTGCAAAGGCTTTGAACTGCCAGAACAATCAGCTATCAGCTATCAGCCGTCAGCTAATTGACTGCTGTGATGAGTGCCCCTCTTGCAAGAAAATAGACTCGCAGACACACCCTGATTTTCTCATGGCAGCGCCTGAAAAGGGAGAGATACGGGTTGATGAGATAAGAAGGATTGAAGAGGTTATCTCACTTGCGCCTTACGAGGGAAAAAGAAAAGTCGTGATTGTTGATGATGCAGAGACAATGAACCCGTCTGCCGCAAATGCATTTCTTAAAACCCTCGAGGAGCCACCTCCGCAGAGCATCATAATCCTTATTTCAGCAAGCCCTGACAGGCTGCCTGAAACAATAAGGTCAAGATGCTCCAGGATAAATTTTTCACCTCTGGCTCCTGAGAAATGCGAAGAAGTAATTAGGAGGGCTATCAGCCATCAGCTATCAGCCATCAGCTATCAGACGATGTCCCGTCTTTCCATGGGAAGGCCCGGACTTGCAATCTCAAGCGACCTCATAGAAGAGAGGGACTGGTTTTTCAATCTTTTCGGGGAAATGGCAGGAGGCAGAAATAAAGAGACCTGGGCAGACAAGGAAGAGATGGAATTATGGTTTAATAAGGCATTCATGCTTTTAAGGGATATTGCTGTATTAAAGATAACAGGGAAAGGCGACATGCTGATAAATACAGACCTTAAAGACAGATTTACTGCGATGAGCAAAACGATAGAGATGAAAGATATAATAGACATTTACGGCAGGCTATCATTTTTGAAGGGTTATCTTGGTTTTAACCTGAACAAATCAATTACTTGGAATTATGTAGCAATTATAATGCAGAATTTAAAATTAAAAACCGGAGTTAAGTAATGGATAAGTTCAATTCCTGCCGCTTAATCTCTGTATTTATGAGGGAATAGATGCCTGACGTTATCGGAATAAGATTTAAGGACTGCGGAAAGATTTACGACTTTGAGGTCAATGGTTCAGGCGCGGAATTTAAAAAAGGAGACTGCGTAGTAGTTGAGTCTGACCTTGGTTTGAGCATAGGAAGCGTAATTATAGGGAGGCGCACAGTTGAAACATCTGCCAGAGAACTAAGGAAAGTGCTGAGAAAAGCAACAGAGGAAGACTTTAAGCAAAAACAGGACAACGAGGCTTTTGAGAAAGAGGCGAAGGATTATTGCATTGAGAGGATTATGGCAAGGGGACTTCCGATGAAGCTTGTGTTTACGGAATCTACTCTGGACAAAAAACGAATAGTTTTTTATTTCACTGCGGACGGGAGAATAGATTTCAGGGAGCTTGTAAAAGACCTCGCTGCAAAGTTCAAGACACGCATAGAAATGAGACAGATAGGGGTTAGGGATGAGGCAAAGATAGTCGGGGGGTTTGGAATGTGCGGCAGAGAACTATGCTGCAGGACATTCCTTACGTCATTTGAGCCGATATCCATCAAAATGGCAAAACAACAGGAACTCGTGCTTAATATGAGCAAGCTGTCTGGAATCTGCGGCAGGCTTATGTGCTGCCTGAGCTATGAGATTTCTGATGAATCAGCCGGGATTCAACCCAAGGATGAGATAAGGGTCATGGAAGAGAACACGCCTCTTGAGGATGAAAAAGAAGGTGCGTCTCAACCGGGAACCGTAATAGAAACTGTTTCGAGACATACAGAAACACCAGTCCCTGCTCTCCATAGCGCTGCGCCTGCTTCTTCTGACAAACCTCAGACAGAACCTGCCAAGGAAAATGCAACAGGACAAGAGACTGGGCAGGGACACAGAAAACGCAAAAGGTGGCGCTGGAGGAAATTTCATAAAAAATGATAAAGCCGCTCAAACCCCACACCATAGCTGTCTATAAGAACCCTTAAATGAAACAGAGATTCTACGTTACAACGCCGATCTACTATGTCAATGATATCCCGCACATAGGCCACGCATACACAACCATTGCAGCGGATATTCTCTCACGATACAACAGACTGCAAGGAAAAGAAGTTTTCTTTCTTACAGGCACGGATGAGCATGGGCAGAAGGTTGAAAGGGCAGCCGCTGAAAAGGGGCGCACCCCTAAGGAACATGCAGACATCATGGTGGACAATTTCAGGGATCTTTGGAAAAGGCTGAACATATCCAATGACGCATTTATCCGGACAACCGATGCCGCACACATCAAGACTGTTCAGGGACTTCTCCAGATGCTCTGGGACAGGGGGGAGATTGAAAAAAGGGAATACGCCGGGTGGTACTGTACCCCGGATGAGAGGTTCTGGACCGAAAAGGATCTGGTGGAAGGCAACTGCCCTGACTGCGGCCGGCCCGTTGACCAGATCCATGAAGAAAACTATTTCTTCCTCATGTCGAAATATCAGGAAAGGCTTATCAAATATATCGAAGAAAACCCGTCTTACATACTCCCTGACACAAGGAGAAATGAGGTTCTCGGATTTCTGAGGAACAACACTCTCGGAGACCTCTGCATCTCAAGGCCCAAAAACAGGCTTTCATGGGGAATTCCATTGCCGTTCGATGAAAACTTCGTCACCTATGTCTGGTTCGATGCCCTCGTAAATTATTATTCGGCAACAAGCTATCTTTCGCCATCAGTTCACGGTTCACGGTTCACGGTTCACGGTAATGACTGGTGGCCTGCTGATCACCACCTTGTGGGAAAGGATATCCTTACCACCCATGCTGTGTATTGGTCAACAATGCTAATGGCATTAAACCTGCCTCTTCCAAAAAATATTTTTGCACACGGCTGGTGGACAGTTCATGGGAAGAAGATGTCAGAGTCCCTCGGAAACATGGTTGACCCCAATGCCATGGTCGAAAAATACGGTGTGGATGCCCTGCGGTATTTCCTGTTCCGCGAGGTGCCTTTTGGACTTGACGGAGACTTTTCAGAGCAGGCGCTCATTAACAGAATAAACACAGACCTCGCAAATGACCTCGGCAACCTCGTAAGCAGATTCATTGCAATGGCAGAGAAATATTTTGGAGGAGCAATTGATATTGGGCGCATAGATGCAGGCGCATCAAGTGAGCTTGAAGAGCAGTGCGCTTATGCACATATGAATGTGCACAGAAAAGAATATTGGTCCCATCTGCACTTCAGTCTGATGCTTGAAAATATATGGAATATAATCGGAGAGACAAATAATTATATAGCAAGGAAAGAGCCGTGGAAAA
>CAZHHV010000072.1:0-1056 GCA_964532335.1 uncultured Nitrospiraceae bacterium | reverse complement strand
TTGTTATGTTCAATATCCGGAATGCATTGCGAATCACAGCGCTCTCGCTTTATCCTTTTATGCCCGATACTGCCGGGAAGATATGGAAACAGCTTGGCTTGAAATCTTTGGTTGATGAGGCAAAACAGTACAGCCCTGAAATTTTTGAATGGGACTGGAAACCGTCTTATGAAATAAAAGTCTCTAAAGCAGAACACCTTTTCCCGAGAATTGAGACAAAGGATAAGAATAAAGACAGGGGATAGTATTTGAGCGGATTTTTTTGCCGATAGTCAAAAGCAGGGCTATTTTGAGCGACATCGAGATTTTTAGATAACAGTTCTTAGCGAAATGCAGCGTTAAGCAGTCTCGACTGTCTGAGCCCGAAGGGCGAGTTTCGAGGCTGTAGCGTAATGAGCTTTAGAACTGTCGAAAAATATCGCAAAAAAGCGAAAAATAACCCTGCTTAGAATTAGCGAAAACACTATATCATTTATTTAAGGAGAGCTATTGCAAACTGCTGACTATATTATTCAGGCTGATTATGTAATCACAATGGACAATGACTTGCCTGTTCTGAGGAACGGCGCTCTTGCTATTCAGGGGAATAAGATTGCAGACATAGGAAGCTCTGATGACATAGCGAAAAAGTATTCGTCCAAGAACGTAATCACCGGCAGCAACACAGCGCTTTTGCCCGGACTAATAAACACTCACACCCATGCGGCAATGGTCTATTTCAGGGGCATGGCAGATGACCTGCCTTTAAAGGAATGGCTTGAAGAACATATCTGGCCTGCCGAGAATAAGTGGCTCAGCCCTGAATTTGTATTCGACGCAACAGAGCTTGCCAGCCTTGAAATGCGTTTTGCGGCGCGCCGGCACATAAATCTCTTCGCCAGTCTTGGGATTACGGGCTTTCGGATTGGGCTTGGTGGTTTTGACCTCGAAAACGCCAAAATCCCGAATCTCGACGCGGGACATTTCGCCATCGGCAACGTCGCGCCCGATTCTGGCGTCCCCGACGAGAAGTGGGAGAAGTTCGATCCGCCTCCCGCGGTGACGCATTTCAAGCGC
>CAZHHV010000071.1:2019-9665 GCA_964532335.1 uncultured Nitrospiraceae bacterium | reverse complement strand
CAGAAGGGCGATAGGATATCATGTGAGGCTCAAGTAATGACAGGAAAGATAAAAGGCATAAGCGGCCCGACAGTGAGCGTTGAGATGGCAGGACTGAAACTCTATGACAGAGTTTACGTCGGCTACGCCATGCTTACCGGCGAATTCGTTAGGCTTGAAACAGACAGAGCAGTTGTTCAGGTATATGAAGATACCAGAGGGCTCGGCATAGGCGAACCTGTTAAAGGAGTAGGCATGCCCCTCACTGTGAGATTGGGCCCGGGACTCCTTTCAGGAATGTTTGACGGACTCCAGAGGCCTTTAAAAAGATTAAGAGATGACATGGGACCGTTTATCGCCGGAGGCAGAGAGATATATGCTATAGACTACACAAAGAAGTGGAAGTTTCATCCCCTTAAAAAAAGAGATGAAGAAATAAAAGCCGGAGAAATACCCGGATATATAGAAGAAGGCGCGTTTAAGCATTTCATACATTCAAACCACAGCGGCAGGATTAAATGGATAACAGAGGGCGATTGCAGTCTGAATGAAGCAATCGGAGAACTAAAAGACGGCAGCATGCTTTTAGGATGCCATGAATGGCCTGTGAGGATGCCGAGGCCGTATAAGAAAAAACTTTCTCCTTCAGAACCACTGATAACAGGCCAGCGCTGCATTGACTTCCTCTTCCCCATTGCAAGGGGAGGGACTGTTATCATGCCGGGTGGATTCGGCACAGGCAAAACAATACTTGAGCAGTCCATTGCAAAGTTTGCAGACGTGGATATTGTTGTTTATGTTGGATGCGGTGAGCGTGGAAACGAGATGGCAGAACTGATAGATGATTTTGAAACCCTTACAGACCCGTGGACAGGAAGGGGTCTGATGGAGAGGACAATCCTCGTTGTGAACACATCCAACATGCCGGTGGCAGCGAGGGAGGCATCTATTTATACTGCTGTCACAATGGCAGAGTATTACAGGGACATGGGCTATAATGTGCTGCTGCTTGCAGACAGCCTTTCGAGATGGGCGGAGGCCTCGAGGGAGATATCCTCATCCCTCGAGGAAATGCCCGGAGAAGAAGGCTATCCGACCTATCTTGCTTCAAGGCTGTCAGGTTTCTTTGAAAGGGCAGGGATTGTTGAAACATTAAGCGGCAAGGTCGGTTCTCTCAGTATGGTGCTTTCTGTATCGCCTCCGGGCGGCGACTTCACAGAGCCTGTCACGCAGGCATGTTTGAGAATAGCAGGGGCATTCTTAATGCTCGATACATCCCTTGCTCACAGGAGACATTTCCCGGCAATAAACTATTTTCAGAGCTATTCCCTTTATGCAAAGGAGATAATTCCAAATTTCAAAGAACGGGTATCTTCACAATGGGATGAATTAATGCATCGCTGCAGGGAGATATTGCAAAGGGCAGAGGCATTGAGGGAAGTGGCCGAGATTGTGGGGATCGAAGGACTTCAGGACGCCGACAGGCTTTTGATGAAGGTTGCAGAGATGATAAGACTGCAATTCCTCTGCCAGAATGCATACACAGACGATGCCTTTTCACCTCCAGAAAAAACGGTTTCAAAAATTGCAGAGGCCCTCGAATTTTATGGCCATGCAGAAGAACGGCTTAAACAGGGAGCGCCTCTTGATGAGGTATTGAAACAATGAGACTTTCAGAGCATATATACACAACTATTTTATCCATCAGGGGCCCGCTTTTGCTTGTGGAAAATGTGTTCAGTGCAAGGATGGGCGAGGCGGTGAGAATTCTGTCTCCCGACAACAGGGAGCTGGACGGAGAGGTTTTAAAGATAGAGGGAGATACAGCGCTCATACAGGTTTATGGTGAAACACGGGGGCTCGATATGGAAAATTCCTCTGTTGTTTTTACAGACTCAATTAAAAAGACGCCTCTATCTCTCGATATTATCGGCCGTATATTCAACGGCTCCTCTATTCCTATCGACAACCTGCCTATGTTTATACCTGAGAAATGGGCGACTGTAACAGGATTTCCAATGAATCCATCGGCAAGGTCAAGACCAGAGGAATTTATAGAGACAGGGTTTTCTGTTATTGACGGGCTTAATACCCTTGTAAGGGGGCAGAAACTTCCCATATTCTCATGTGCGGGATTGCCGTCAAAGGAACTGGCAGCAGGGATTTTAAAAAATGCCGCGCTGAAAGGCGAGAAAGAGAAATTCGTTGTTGTATTCGTGGCCCTTGGTCTTACTTACCATGAGTATTCTTTTTACAGGAACATCCTTGAAGAAATGAGAATGAAATTTGTCGCCTTTGTTAATATGGCTGATGAGCCTGTGATGGAAAGGCTCCTTGCGCCGAGGTTCGGGCTTACTGTTGCCGAATACCTCGCCTTTGAGAAAGGCATGGATGTCCTTGTCGTGCTAACGGATATGACCAATTACTGCGATGCACTGAGGGAAATTTCAACTGCGAGGGAGGAATTGCCCGGAAGGAGGGGATATCCGGGCTATATGTATTCTGACCTTGCATCTATTTATGAGCGAGCAGGGAGGATTAAGGACCATGAATATGGATCATCAGGCTCCGTAACCATACTGCCTGTGGTGACAATGCCTGAAGATGACATTACACATCCAATTCCTGACCTTACAGGCTATATCACAGAAGGCCAGATTGTTTTAAGCAGGGAGCTTCACCAGAAGGGAATCTTCCCGCCTGTGGATGTGCTTCCGAGCCTATCAAGGCTTATGCAGAGGGGTATTGGTGAAGGGCATACACGGGAAGACCACAGAAAGATTGCAAACCTCCTCTACAAATACTATGCAAAAGGCCGGGACTTAAGGAGGCTTGAGGCGATAGTGGGAAGGGAAGGTATGACGGAAGACGACAGAAAGATGCTGAATTTTGCGGATGCCTTTGAAAGGGAATTTGTGCATCAGGGAAGTGTAAGGAGAGACATAAATGAAACCCTCGATGCAGGGATAAATCTTTTGAAGAGGTTTTCCCTTGAACTGAAATGATACATCCTACGCGAACAAATCTCCTACTCCTTAAAGAGAAGGCCATGTCTGTTGAAGGCAGCATAGGGATTCTCAAGGCGAGGAGGCAGGCATTGATACAGGAGTTCCTTAATACTGTCATGCCTTTTATCAGGTCGAGGGATGATATTAGAAACATCTATGGAAAGGCTATCGAGGAGCTTGCGCTGAGCCTCGGACACGAGGGGAAAGACAATATAGAGTCCATCACTTTTGCAGCGAAAAGGGATATGGGCGTTGAGATAACAGAAAAGAGTATCTGGGGCTTGAGATACAGGGATGTGGTAACGTACGAGACAGCAGTGAGAATGCCTGATGAGAGGGGATATGACTATTTCTCCACAACGCCTCATCTTGAGGAGTGCATTAATGGATTTGAAAGGATTTTGGAATCAATGCTCGAGCTTGCAGCCTTTGAGAGTAAATTAAAAAGACTCGGAGATGAGATTTTAAGGACCATAAGGAAGATAAGGGTTCTTGAGGAGCGGGTCTTGCCTGATTTGAAAAACCGGATTAAAGCCATATCGCAATACCTCGGTGAAAGGGAGAGAGAATCGTATTACCGCCTGAAGGTCTTTAAAAAAAAGGATACTGCGCTGTCATGGATTTTTTCATAGAATAATTCGTATAATTGAATATATTTACTGACACTGAAGGTAACCCCTCCACACCTCCCCTTAAATAAGGGGAGGCTGGGTGGGGTTAATTTAAATCCCCTTTTAAAAAAGTATTTCGGCGACAGCGCCATAATCTTAAAGGAGAAAAACTGATGTCTGCTTTGACAAAGAATGAAAAACTGAACAACTGGATTAAAGAGGCTGCAGAGATGTGCCAGCCTGATGATATTTATTTATGTAACGGGACTAAGGAAGAGTATAACCTTATGATGTCAAAGCTGATAGCAAGCGGCAGCGCCATTCCGCTTAAGAAACGGCCTAACAGCTATCTTTTCCGCTCTGACCCAAGCGATGTGGCGCGCGTTGAGGACCGCACATTCATAAGCACATCCACAAAAGATGAAGCGGGACCCACAAATAACTGGGTTGATCCTCTTGAACTGAAAGACGCCATGAAGCAGCTATACAAGGGCTGCATGAAGGGACGCACAATGTATGTGATTCCTTTTTCAATGGGGCCTGTAGGCTCGCCGATATCAAAGATAGGGGTAGAGATTACAGACAGCCCTTATGTTGTTATAAACATGCATATCATGACCCGCGTAAGCGCCAGGGTCATGGAACTTCTTAATGCTGGTGAGGACTTTATTCCCTGCCTTCATTCAATAGGCGCGCCTTTGGAGAAAGGGCAGAAGGATGTCCAGTGGCCCTGCGCCCCGATTGAGAAAAAATATATAAGCCATTTCCCCGAGGAAAATCTGATATGGTCATTTGGTTCGGGTTACGGCGGCAATGCTTTGCTTGGCAAGAAATGCCTTGCGCTGAGAATTGCTTCTGCTGTTGCAAAAAGGGAAGGCTGGATGGCGGAGCATATGCTGATACTCAGACTTACCAATCCTGAGGGAAAGCAGTATCACATTGCTGCTGCATTCCCATCTGCCTGCGGCAAGACTAATTTAGCCATGATGCTGCCCTCAATCAAAGGCTGGAAATGCGAATGCATCGGCGACGACATTGCATGGATGAAGATCGGCGCTGACGGACGCCTTCATGCCATTAACCCTGAGAGCGGCTTCTTTGGCGTGGCTCCCGGCACTTCTTATGACACTAATCCTATGGCGATGGACACCCTCAAAGAGAATGTTATTTTCACTAACTGTGCGCTTACGGATGACGGTGATGCGTGGTGGGAAGGTATTAATGCTGATGTCCCATCCCATCTCATTGACTGGAAGGGGCATGACTGGACTCCTGAAAGCAAGGGTGATGCAGCACATCCTAATGCGCGGTTCACCGCGCCTGCATCCCAGTGCCCTGTTATCTGCAAAGACTGGGAAAACCCGAATGGCGTTCCTATAGATATTTTCATATTCGGCGGAAGAAGGAGCAGTGTTGTCCCGCTTGTATATGAAGCCTTTTCATGGGATCACGGCGTATTCCTCGGCGCAACAGCAGCCTCCGAGACCACATTCGCCAATATCGGAGAAGTTGGCAGTTTGAGAAGGGATCCTTTCGCCATGAAACCTTTTTGCAGCTACAATATGGGTGATTATTTTCAGCACTGGCTTAACATGGGCGACAGGCTCGGCTCTAAAGCCCCGAGAATTTTCTATGTTAACTGGTTCAGAAAAAACCATGACGGAAGATTTTTATGGCCCGGATTCAGCGATAACAGCCGGGTGCTTAAGTGGATGTGCGAACGCATTGACGGCAAGGTTGACTCAAAGAAATCAGCCATAGGTTTATTGCCCATGGATCGCGACCTTGACCTTAATGGCATAGGGCTATCTCCTGAAAACATGGAAGAACTGATGGAGGTTGACCTTGATGAGTGGAAGGCTGAGATACCGAATATTGAGAAACATTTTGCAATATTCGGCAGCCGTCTGCCTGAAAGATTAAAAAGGCAGCTCGCAGAGCTTAAGAAACGTTTGGGATAAGCTGTCATTCCGACTTGTTCGGAATCCTTCTGAAAGATTCTGGACAAGCCAGAATGACGGACAAGGGGCAAAGGCGGAACAAACCTCAATACTGAATAAGGAAGTTTAGACAGCTTTGGAAAAGACACTGTCAAAAAAATCTCTCGTCAATGTCTTAGGGGTTGTGTACGTCCACACAAAAACCAGTGACGGCGGAGACCTGTATCTCACGCGTTTTGCCGAACCCTATGAAGAACATTTTGATATCACAAACTGGTACGAAAAGAATTGGTTTGACGAGCACAAGATAAGGCTTAAAGGTACAAGCTCTGTTTACAGGCTCCCCACAAAAGAGCTTAAGGGTAAAAGTCTTGACCTCGTAGTCAAAAATTGCCGCGTTGGAGAGGATGTGCCTTTAGATACTCATACACTGGAAGAATTTTGCGATGCAGAGTTCAACAGCCCTTGGGAAGAATTCTCTCTGGTCACAGAGATGCGCGAAAACGCCTATGGCCCGAAAGAGATGAGGGTTAACACGCAGCGGCCCATGGCTATTTATGTCCCGCCTGAAAAGATGCAGTTGTGGCAAAGCGGAAGGTCGCGCGAAAAAATCAACCGCATCAGGGCCAAACATCCGGGCATTGATCTGGATATATTAAAACAGTACAAACTCATCTACGAATGGATTAAAGGCAAAAATCTTATCGAAGTTTTTGAACTTATCAATGTGGACAGCGCTGAGCTTATAAGCCATCTCAAAAAGATTAACTACAAGGGGATAGGCGACCTAAACAAGAAAGGATATCTGGTTGCTGATATGAAGCCGGAACATATCATAATCAGTGAAGAGAATACTGAACGCATCAAAGAGATTGGCAGCGCTCAGGATATAGACGCTCCGGGGAAACAGACAGAACTGCTGTATCAACTGCTGAATGACGGCAACTATTCTGTGATTGATTATGAACTCCTGTCACGCACACCTGAGCATGAAGATGCGGTTAAATCTTCCCGGAGGCATTCATATCTGGATGACCAGCTTAACCGTTTCACGCCGACTCCTTTGCCCTCTCATCTGTCTTATAAAGAAATCTTCGGAGTGCCCTACATTTATGGACACGCAGAGAGCACCGGAGGCAGGTTGTGGGTTGTCGGGAAAAATGCGCATCTGTTCGATTATTTCCTTCCTGAAAGGTGGAGGAAGACGCCTTCCATCAGATTGTCATTTTCAAAGGAAGTGTTCTATACAATAACAAAAGACAACATCCACCTTGTCTGGAAAACTTCCCGTGTAGGTGAAATGCATAACATGGAGGAAAATGGCAGCTATAATCCCAAAATCCGTCAGTTCGGGATAAACAGCCCCTTTGAAGAATTTGCTTTATCCCATGAACTTAACCGGCTTGGAATCCCCTGCGTTTATGTAAGGGCCATATACATGACCGGAAGCACAAAGATAGAACCATCAACTGATGTGAGAAAATACGAGTCTCACAAAAGCATTCTTGATCCTGAAGGCAATCCCATTCTTCAGGAGAATCATAATTACATAACAATCAGGGGTTATTACAACGGGCCGGACCAGTGGGTTGCCGAGCACAGCGATGCTTTATACACTCCGGTAGACCTTTACAAGGCTGCTCACAGAGGAATCATTGATGAATCAGAATGTCATAAACTTTTAGATGAGGTAAAAGAAAAATTAAAGAATGCCGGATATGACGGCTCATTGCTGAAAACCAACGACCTCTTGCTGGCGATAGACGATAAGGGGGATATTATGAAAAACAGTTCAGGAAAACCGGAAGTCATAATCTGTAATTTTGAGTTGATTTGGAAGATTTCCGCGTAAATTGTATCTGTCTTGTTATATGTCATTCTGGCTTGTCCATAACCCCCTTTCATCCCCCTTAAATTAAGGGGGAAAGAGGGGGTTAAGAAAGATTCCGAATCCCGACACATCGGGAGAATGACCCTTGAACTTTATCACTATTGATTTTTTCTTGACTCTCTTGATGATTTCTCCTAAAATTCAATAAAAATAAGAGGAGGGTTTAAGATGAAAAACTTTATTGCCGCTTTTGTTTTATTGATGTTTGTTGCTACTC
>CAZHHV010000071.1:0-2009 GCA_964532335.1 uncultured Nitrospiraceae bacterium | reverse complement strand
CTGCATTTGCGCAGATGAAGCCCTGTGAAGAACTCCTAACAGAGATTGACGCCAAGATTCAGGCAAAAGGCGTAAAAAAGTTCAGCCTTGAAATCGTTCCAAATGAAAAAGCAGCGGATGTCAAGGACGGAAAAGTAGTCGGCACCTGCGATGGCGGGACTAAGAAGATAGTTTATAAGCGGGGAAAGTGATATTGTCTTTTTGACGCTACTGCTGATTTTGGGGTCTTAATCTACCCTTTCCCTCTTCACCGCATCAGCTACAAGCGCAACCTTTTTCATCTCCTTAACATCATGAACCCTGATAATGTTTGCCCCGTTTAAAATCGAAATTGCAACCGCAGCCGCAGTTCCTTCAAGCCTCTCTGATGCAGGCGCATCGCCGAGAACTTTTCCTATGAATGCCTTTCTTGATACTCCGACAAGCAATGGCTTTTCAAGGAGTGTAAATTCGTGCAGGTTTTTTATCATCTCAAGATTATGTTCAAATGTCTTTCCAAAACCGATTCCAGGATCTATTATGATTTTATCCTCAAGGACTCCGAATTTCAGGGCAAGCATTATGCTCGCCCTAAGATAATCTATAATCTCAGGGATTAATGCCTCGTATGTTGGATTTGCCTGCATATTCTTCGGCGTGCCTTTTATATGCATGATAACAACAGGGACTTTATATTGAGAAACGACCTTAGGCATCTCAGGATCAAATCGCAGCCCGCTTATGTCATTAACAATTGATGCTCCTGCATCCAATGCCCTCTTTGCGACCTCTGCCTTATATGTATCAATTGATATAGGAACTTTAATATTTTTTGCGAGAGCTTCTATGAGAGGGATTGTTCTGGCTATTTCTTCCTGAAGGGAAACAGGCTCAGAGCCGGGCCTTGTTGATTCTCCGCCGATGTCAATGATATCAGCGCCTTCTTCAACCATCTCATGCGCCCTTTTAATCGCAAGCCCTCTGTCAAAATACTGTCCTCCGTCTGAAAAAGAATCAGGCGTGACATTGAGAATGCCCATGAGACAGGTTTTTTTAGAGAAATCCAGAGAGAAACCAGACCATAAAATTTTCATTGTTTATTTTATCACTGATAATGGCCGCCGCCGTTAAAGTCTTCTGAATCTATGTCTCCCGTGCTCTACAACAACAAAAGCTGTTTTTAAATCATCTTCTGAATAGGATTTCAAGACCAGCTCAATCTCTTTATGCACAGATAAAAGCGTTGAAGGTGAAACACGCAAATATATAATTCCTGCATTTAATCCCTTTACAAAAACAAGATTACCAAAATCCCTGTCCCGCGTAACAAGTATGCGCCCTTGTTCTTGTGCTTTGATGATTAAGTCAGAATCTGCGGATTGAGAGCAGCCTATCTCCCCTGCGGCAATAACATCATGTCCCAGGCTTCTTAAAAAACGTGCGGTTGCAGCATAAACGTCCTGGTCAAGCAAGAGCTTCATGCAGGAGTTGATATGTGTATGTCCTCAGATGCAACAAGGCTGACAGCATATTTAATGCATGCCTTAATATCTTCTATTGTTAATTCTGGATAGTAGTCTTGGATTATTTCCTTAAAAGCAAGCCCCTCGCCAACAAGTTCAAGAACATTCTGTACTGTAATTCTTGTGCCCGCTACGCATGGTTTTCCGAAATGTATATTGGGATTTACCTCAATTCTTTCTTCCATAGTTACACCTCACATGCCTGCTATATTTACTTTTATTCTTCCCTATATTCTACAAAATATCAAGTAAATTCTTGTTACGTTCCAACTGACCGCGTTTAGCTTTTTGTCAGAAAAAGCGAATCTGAATCACAGGCTGTTCCTTCCTTCACAATCTCCTAACCCTTCTTAAAACTGATCTTGCTGACTATCTTGTTTATCCTCACAATGTCGAGCGTCGCAAGCCCCTTAAATAAATTGAGATTCTTAAGCAGCCTTATGTCTTCCATATAAGAGGTGGTCCCCGAAATTCGGACAGTCGTATAAGGTGTAAAATATACGATTA
>CAZHHV010000070.1:8091-9711 GCA_964532335.1 uncultured Nitrospiraceae bacterium | reverse complement strand
AGTGCCGCTAAGCAAGAGTCTTAATCTTGAGCTCGAAGGACAATATAAGAGTGAATTCTCCATGGGCGGAGCGTTGACTTATTCGTTTTAATAATAGATACTGCGGTTCTCCATTTAAAAAGGGAAGGGCATGTTAAGCCCTTGCCTTTTGATTATTTGCAGGAGGGTTTGTCATGAGAAAAAAAGTATTCGGCATGAAAAACCACAAACGAGGCTAAGAACAGCCTCGCAGCTCTCTTATTCTTTTCTCCATATCATCCGGCATGGGGCTGTGGAATTCAAGGTATTCTCCTGTGACAGGGTGAATAAACCCGAGCGATTCAGCGTGAAGCATCTGCCGTGGAAATGTCAGTTTTTCTCTTTCTTTTGTCTCTATTTCAATCTTTTTGCCGTAAGTCCTGTCCCCAAGCACCGGATGTCCGATAGATGCAAAGTGGACGCGTATCTGGTGTGTCCTCCCTGTCCGCAGTTTCGCTTCAATAAATACTGCATGCCGGAATCTTTCAATTACCTTCCATATTGTCAGAGCCTCTTTGCCTCTCCTTACCCTTGTTGACATCTTTTTCCTGTCAGTCTCAGAGCGTCCGATGGCAAGGCTGATCTGCCCGCTGTTTTCTTTTGGGTTTCCGTAGATAAGCGCAACATATCTTCTGTTTATTGTCCGCTGTTTGAATTGCTCTGCAAGGCTGTAGTATGCGGCGCTGTCAAGAGCAACGACCATCACCCCTGATGTGTCTTTATCAAGCCTGTGCACAACCCCCGGCCTCAGCGGGCCGCCCGGTGCTTCAAGCTTCTTGCAGTGGTAGAGGAGGACATTCATCAATGTGCCGCTGCTATGTCCGGCAGCCGGATAAACCACCATGCCTGATGGTTTGTTTACCACAACAAGGTGTTCGTCCATGTAGAGTATTTCAACAGGGATTGCTTCCGCAATGAGATGTTCCTGTTTTTCATCTTCGGCAGTTAGTACGATAACGTCACCTGCTTTTACCCTGTAGTTCTGGCTGACAGCCCTGCTGTCAACAAGCAGAACCCCCTTTTTTATGAGTCTCTGTATCTGTGAACGGGTAATCCCTGTTTCAGCAACGGCTAAAATATCTATACGTTTGCCGGAATCCTTTTCCTGAACTTTTAATCTATGTGAGAGCATTGTAATTTTAATTTTAACCTGAACCGTACGGATATTGTTTGATTTTTTTATTTACACGCGCCCTTTTAGAAAGCTATACTAACACGCTGGAACCATTAAATATGAGCTTAACAGATTTGTAAAATATAACGTGTATTTACTAAGATGGCTATAAGTAAGGATACATTCTTGTCATTCTCCGGCTTGACCGGAGAATCCAGAAAGGCACTGGATGCCCGATTAAGAACTTCGGGCATGACGTCAAAAAATAAGTTTCATGTGTCCTTACTAATGACCGCATTAGTATATGTATGTTTTTAAAGGGTGCCGTGAATCAAGCGTTAAATTATGAGAACACCTGTATTGTTTTAAGGAGGAAGATGAGAAAATCGTCTTTACTTTTTTTCTGGTTTATAATGCTTGCAGTGTTTATCGGCGGGACAGAGAGCGTATCAGCGCAGGAAATTTCTCTGCCTCTGGTGAATTCTATG
>CAZHHV010000070.1:0-8081 GCA_964532335.1 uncultured Nitrospiraceae bacterium | reverse complement strand
TTTACAAGATGGGCTATTTTGACGATGTAAAGGTTGAAATAGAGCCGCTTGAAGGCGGTGTAAGGGTTATATACCTGATAAAAGAAAAACCCACTATTATAAGTATAGACTTTCAGGGGAATAAAAAGCAGGAAGATTCAGACCTGAAAGACAAGATAACAATAACGGCAAACTCTATAGCGGATACCGTCCTGATACAGGATAATGCCGAGAAGCTGCGTGCCTTCTACGAAGAGGAAGGCTACTACCTGTCAAAAATCGTCCCTGTTGTGAACAAGGTGAATGATGATGAGGTTACGCTTACATATCAAATAGAGGAAGGGCCGAAGGTCAAGATAAAGTCCATACTAATTGAAGGCAGCAAGGCCATCTCAAAAAAGGAGATAAAAAAGACGATAAAAACAGGCGAATGGTGGTTGTTCTCATTCATGACATCATCAGGGTACTATAAAAAAGACGAGATGAACTTTGATATTGAGAGGATACGAAACCTTTACCTTAATAAAGGATATATAAAGGTTGCTGTATCTGACCCGAAGATCCAGCTTACAGAAGATAAAAGAGGGATGATAATCTCAATTATGATATCTGAAGGAGAGCAATACAGCATCTCCTCTGTGGATATTACAGGGAATAAGGCGTTCCCCGAAAGCGAATTGAGGAAGAAGATCAAATCCGCCCCCAAGAATATATTCAACAGGGCAATGCTGAGAAGTGATGTCGCTGCACTCGGAGAGATGTATTCAGAGAAGGGCTATGCACTTGTGAGTATTGCTCCTGACATTACGCCTGATGATGCTGCAAAGCAGGTTAAGATAACCTTCAAGATAGATGAGGGCGGCATTTACAAGATAGGCAGGATAGACATATCAGGCAATATCAAGACAATGGATAAGGTCATAAGAAGGGAAATCAGGCTCGACGAGGGAGACACGTTTAACAGCAAACTCCTGAAAAGGAGCTATGAAAGGCTTACTAACCTTAATTTCTTTGAAACTGTTGATCTGCAGCCAAAGCCGAAACCTGAAGACAAACTTGTGGACATTGATGTAAAGGTAAAGGAAAAGCCGACAGGTTCTCTCAGTGTTGGCGGCGGTTACAGTTCTGTTGACAAATTTCTGGCCACCGCTGATATTACACAGGCCAACCTGTTTGGCACAGGGCGGCTCATAAAATTAAAGGGTGAATTCGGAGGCAGAAGCACATCATATAACCTTGGATACAGGGACCCCTGGTTTTTTGACAAAGAACTCTTATTCGGAACCGATGTCTATAAAACAACAAGAAAGTATTCAGCATTTGACAGAAAAGCGCTGGGAGGCGATGTGTTGCTGGGCAAAAGCCTGTCCGAATACTGGAAAACAGATGTAACATACAACTTTGAAGATGTGACGATATTCAATATATCTCCAGACGCATCAGCGAGGATAAAAGATCAGGAAGGCAAAAAAATAACAAGCAGCATTACGCCTGCAATTGCAAGGGATTCAAGAAACAGTTTTCTTGACCCTCACACAGGCTCAAAAAACCTGCTATATGTGACTTATGCAGGGCTTGGCGGGGACAATTTCTTTCTGAAATGCGGTGTTGACTCTTCGTGGTTTTTCCCTGCCACAGAAGAAACAACGCTGGCTTTCAGAGGCCGCTATGGACAGGCAACAGGAATATTCAACAAACCGCTTCCTCTTTATGAAAGATTTTATGTCGGAGGCATTTATACTGTAAGAGGCATTGGTTACGGAGAGGGCGGGCCGCGGGATGCAAACGGCGACGTAATAGGCGGGACAAAACAGCTTATATTTAACGCAGAATATATCTTCCCTCTTGTCAGCGAGTTGAAATTCAAAGGGGTTACATTTTTTGACGCCGGCAGGGCCTTTGATTCTTTTAAGGACATTGGGGATTTCAAATACACTGGCGGTATCGGTTTCAGATGGTTTTCTCCTATAGGGCCGATAAGGCTGGAATGGGGCCATAATTTAAACAGAAAACCGGGGGAAAGCAAAAGCAAATGGGAATTCACATTCGGCACTGCTTTTTAAATAGGCGCAAATACGTTATAGCGTAAAGCGTTATAGAGTTTATCGCGATAACGCAATAACTAAAGCTTAAAAAAGGAGGAAAAATGAGAAAGATATTGCTATTAACATTGTGTTCAGTTCTGCTTTATGTCTCACCTGCGGGAGCGGTTGAAGCGCTCAAGATAGGGTTCGTTGATTTACCGCGTATATTTTCAGAATCAGATGCAGGCAAAAAGGCAAGGACTGACATTGAGGCGATTGAAAAATCAAAAAAGGCAGTGATAGAAGAGAAGGTCAATGCTCTTAAAAAAATTGAAGAAGAGGTTAACAAACAGTCCTCCGTTCTTTCTGCCGAGGCAAAGAAGGCGAAAGAGGAGGAGATGGAGAAGCTTCAGAGAGATATTCAAAGGCTTGTAGCTGAGGCGAGAACGGAATTGCAGAAAAAAGAAAATGAGCTTACAAATGCAATTCTTAAAGACGTGAGCGACATTGTGGATGCTATCGGGTACGAGGAGGGATATGCGGTTATATTAAGAAGCGAGGTAGTTCTCTCTGCCAAGAAAGAGCTTGATCTTACGAGTGCAGTTATAACGAGGCTTAATGAATCAAAAGGGAAGCCAAAAGAGGAGCCGAAAGTAAAACCAAAGGAAAAGCCTAAAGACAAGAAAACAAGAAATAAGGGTTGACCTTTCAGGAATTCTGTGCCAGAATAGCAAGTGAAGTTTCGGAAGTTTTTTAATAAGGAGGTACAGCACAGTGGCAAAAGGAACCGTTAAGTGGTTTAATGAGTCCAAGGGTTTTGGATTCATAACCAGTGAAGACGGCGGAGATGTTTTTGTTCACTATTCTGAGCTTCAGGGCGATGGCTTTAAGTCTCTATCTGAAGGACAGGCAGTGAGCTTTGATGTTGTTGACAGCCCCAAAGGCCCAAAGGCAGCAAACGTTACAAAACTCTAAGCCAAAAAAGCAGGCGCTGGGAATAAACCAGCGCCTGCCTTCATTCCGGATATTTTAATCTTTTCCCGCTCAATGCCAATTTCTTAAAAGATTCAGCAGGCAAAGGAACGCTAAAATAGCAGCCCTGTCTCGTCAGATGTAGATTACGTATGAATTCTTAGGATTACAAAAATAATCTAAATCATGGATTGCCAGGTTTTTCCCCTTTCAGGAAAGTATCATCTTAAATCCGAAAAATAGACATAGAACTATAAATGCTTGAATTACCTGTCATTGCGAGAACCCGAAGGGTTCGTGGCAATCTTTCTGTAAAAGCTTGAGATTGCTTCGTTTCACTCGCAATGACAACTTTCTATGTCTATTTTTCGGTTAAATAATAAGAGAGCCGGGGAGGAGAGTCGAACTCCCGACCAGCTGATTACGAATCAGCTGCTCTGCCACTGAGCTACCCCGGCAATATCAGTGTCAGTGCTTAGTATCAGTGTCGGTAAATGACTATTTTTACTTACTGACACTGTTCACTGAGACTATTCACTGTATCTATTATATTCCATCATCGCCTCTTTTTCAGGCGCGTCGGGGCATTCCCTGTATTTCGGAGAAAAGTGCATAACAACAAGGTTTTTAACGCCTGCCTCTCTCGCTATCCTTCCTGCGGTTTTTGCAGTGAGGTGATGCCTCTCTATGGCCCTTTCCCTGTCTTCCTCAAGAAAGTAAGCCTCGCAATACAGTGTATCGGAATCTTTAACGAGGGTTATGATTTTTCTTATGTTTTCTTCATCGATGGATGAATCAACAACGTAGGATATTTTTTGTCCCTCTGTTATCATCGCGATTTCTACGAGTTCTTTTTTGGCATATATTCTGCCTGATATTTTAAATTCTGTGTCTTCGGATGCATTCTCCCTGACAGCCCTTTTAAATTCTGAAAGCCATGGCCCTACCGGAAGCGCCAGCCTGTTCAGCGCTGCCTTATCAATGTTTATATGAAAATCCTCTTTAAGAGAAAAGCAGAGGCATGGTATCTGATGCGTTAGGCGCGCTGCTTTAACCTCAAAATACCTTTCTTTTAATAAGGTCCCGTTAAATGGTTTTTCGCCATAATCTGTTCTGTTAAAACAATTCTCCGCATAAAAACCTGCATGGCTGATATAGTTTTCGTTTATGCCGAAGACCTCTATTTTTAGCGGATACTCTTTTATAAGGTTCCATGTGTATCCCCGGAGTTTCCCTTCAATGCACTCAGTGATATTGGAAGGCCCGAATATCCTTAATGGAGTCTCTCTTCGCAAAAGTGCCCTTAAAAGACTGTCAAACCCTATGAAATGGTCTATATGGGTATGTGTTACAAAGACGTCTGTTATTTTCTGGATGTCGTTTGGTTTTAATCTGGCTGTATATCCGAGGTCAAAGAGAAGCGCCCGTTTTTCCCTGAGCACCCTGACATATACGCAAGGGTCGTCAAAGGGGCCGTTTATGGGCCTGTGATGAAAAGTCGGTTTCATAGGGAATTATATCCTATTGTGATATAATTAAAAAACAGTAGCAAGTAGTAAAGTGGTCAGTAGTTAAGGTAATATACTCGTAATTTTCTGCTCTTAACTGCTTGCTGCTAACTACTTACTGCTTTTAAAAACTGGAGGACAAATGTCTGAACTTAGAAAAGATCCGATTGTCGGACGCTGGGTTATAATCTCTGTCGAAAGGGGCAAGAGGCCGACGGACTTTATATCGCCTTCACAGAGGAAGAAGGGCGGTTTCTGCCCGTTCTGTCATGGCAATGAGCATACGGCTCCGCCTGAGATAATGGCATTCAGGCCTCCGGGCACTCTGCCTGAATCTCCGGGCTGGACCTTGAGAGTTGTACCGAATAAATTCCCTGCGCTTCAGATACATGGAGAATTGAACAAGACAGGGGAGGGAATATTCGATAAGATTAACGGGATAGGCGCTCATGAGGTTGTTATAGAGACGCCGGAGCATAACCTTTCACTCTCAACTATGCCTTTAAAGGCTGTTGAAGATGCGTTGTGGGCCTATTATATGAGACTTAACGACTTGAAGAAGGACCGGAGATTCAGGTATGTTTTGATATTCAAGAATGAAGGCGAGGATGCCGGGGCTTCGCTTGAACATACGCATAGCCAGCTTATCGCCCTTCCTATCGTGCCCAAACTTGTCAAAGAAGAAGTTGATGCGGCGGAACAGTATTTCAATTTTAAGGAAAGATGTATTTTCTGCGATGTCATAAATCAGGAACTTGAAGACAGCAGGCGCGTGATATACGAAAATAAGGATTATCTCGCGGTGGCGCCTTTTGCGCCGAGGGCGCCGTTTGAGACGTGGATTTTACCCAAAAGGCATGAATCGGCATTTTACCCCCCGAATAAGGACTTCTCATCGCTTGCGGAAATACTGCAGAGAATACTTAAGCAGATTGACAGGATACTTGATATTCCGCCATATAATTTTATTATCCACACATCACCTTTTTATAATGAGACAAACGAATACTATCACTGGCATATTGAGATAATGCCCAAACTGACGAAGATCGCAGGCTTTGAATGGGGCTCGGGTTTTTATATAAACCCCACACCGCCTGAAGAAGCGGCAAAATTTATGAGAGAAGCGAAAATATAAGAATAAGAGCTGATAGCTGTGAGCTGTGAGCTGTTAGCTTTCAGCTTTACGGAACGAAAGATGAAACTAATAATCGCAACTCCGGAAGCAGTCCCTTTTGCCAAGACAGGCGGCCTTGCAGACGTCACTGGCGCACTGCTTAAAGAGTACGGGAGAATGAAGGAAGAGGCGTATCTTGTGATGCCTCTGTATGGAAGAGTCAGGGAGAATTTCAAGCTGAGGGATACAGGTTTGAAAATAAGTGTTCCTCTGGGAAACAGGAAATTAAAAGGCAGGATATTCAGTTATGAGAATTCAGCATATTTTATTGAGTGCGATGAGTTCTTTGACAGAGAAGAGATTTACGGCACACCACGAGGCGACTATCCTGACAACGCGGCGCGATTTATATTTTTTTCAAGAGGCGTGCTTGAGACATGCAGGGTATTGGGATTTAAGCCGGATGTAATCCACTGCAATGACTGGCAGACAGGGCTTATTCCTTTATATCTTAAGACCATATATGGTTCAGATAATTTTTTTGACAGGACTGCTTCCATAATCACAATCCACAATTTGGGCTATCAGGGTTTGTTTCCGCAGTCAGATATGCCGCTTACGGGATTTGACAAAAACCTGTTCACACCTGAGGGAATAGAGTTTTATGGAAGGATAAATTTCCTGAAGGCAGGGTTAATATCAGCGGATTTCATAACCACGGTAAGCAATAATTATGCGAAAGAGATACTGAGCAGGGAATACGGATTCGGGCTCGACGGCGTTTTAAGGAAGAGGGTCTCTGCGCTTACAGGAATTGTAAACGGGATAGACCTCAAAGAGTGGAATCCGGAATCTGATGTCTTTATAAAAAAGAAATACAGCCTTAAGGATATTGACGGCAAAAAAGAGTGCAAGCTTCAGCTTATGAAAGAATTCTCTATAAAGTCTGATGCTGAAAGGCCCCTCATAGGCATGGTAGGCAGGCTGTCCGGTCAGAAAGGGCTGGACCTTGTTCTGGAATCTATTGATGAAATCCTTTCTGCAGGCGCAAATCTCACCATCCTTGGCAGGGGCGATGAAATGTTTCACAGGAGATTATCATCTGCTGCAAAAAAGTACAAAGGCAGGCTTCACGTGAAGATAGGGTTTGAAGACAGTCTTGCGCATAAGATATATGCCGGCGCTGATATATTTTTAATGCCTTCGAGATATGAACCCTGCGGCATCGGCCAGCTCATCGCTATGAGGTACGGGACAATCCCTGTGGCACGGAGGACAGGTGGGCTTGCAGATACAGTTTTGGACCACCGGCCGCTTGATGGTGAAGGAACAGGGTTTCTATTTTCGGATTATACTGCCGATGCGCTTCAGGGCTGTCTGAAGAGAGCGCTCTGCGTTTATGTCAATAAGCCAAGATGGAAAAAGCTGATCCGAAGCGCAATGAAGATGAATTTTTCATGGCCGGATTCGGCAAAGAGATATGTAAAGCTGTACGATAAAGTTGCAACAATGAAAATGAAAAAGGAACAATGAGGACTGTATGAGCCTTAGAGCTAAGCTGACGGTTTTCACAAGATGAAAGAGTTTGCAAACGCAAAAAGGATGGAGATTCTCTTTGACAGCGTTCAGAGAGGAATTGTCACAATCGGAAGAGACTATAACATCATATCGGCAAACAGGTTTGTTAAGGGATGGGCAGACATGGCTGTTGAAGAAATGATAGGCAGGAATGCTCTTGATATTTTCCATGCCAAAGAAGGAATCTGTCCTCACTGCGCTGCGAAGGCAACGTTTGAGACAGGGCAGATAAATTCCATTACTCAGTCCCGCGGGACGAACTATGCAGAACTGACATCTTATCCGATTAAGGATGATGCAGGAAATGTTATTGAGTGCACCGTATTTATAGACGATATAACTGACAGGGTGCTTTATCATGAAGAGATACTTGGTCTGTATAAAGAAGTGGCTCAGACAAAGGAATATCTTGAAAGCCTGATAGAAAATTCCGCGGATGCGATAGTGACGTCTGACCTCGATGGGAATATAACTTCATGGAATTACGGCGCTGAAAGGACCTTCGGCTACACAGCGGATGAGGCTGCCGGGAAATTCCTGCTGTTTGTTCCCCAGTTCCTTGTAGATGCTGAGAAGGAACACATAGGAAAAATCAAAAATGGAGAAACTCTCAAAGATATAGAGACATTGAGACAAAGGAAAGACGGCACAATAATTGAGGTCAGTCTGACACTTTCGCCCATAAAAGATACCGCAGGAGAGGTTATAGGCATAAGCGGGATAACAAGAGATATTTCGGAGAGAAAACGCGTTGAAAAAGAACTCATAAGAAGGAATCAGGAACTCTCAAGGCTGTTCTTTATAAGTTCTGCTATGAGGGGGACCCTTGAGATTGACAGGCTGCTGAGAATGATATTGACTGCGGTGACAATGAGCGACGGCCTTGGTTTCAACAGGGCGATT
>CAZHHV010000069.1:0-9778 GCA_964532335.1 uncultured Nitrospiraceae bacterium | reverse complement strand
AAACACGTTGAGTCAGCGAGCCTTCGGTAACATTTTATTATGAGTCAACTGGATATCCGAAAAATAGAGATAGAACTATAAAACGCTTTGAATTCCTATCATTGCGAGAACCCGAAGGGTTCGTGGCAATCTCGTTGCAAAAGACGAGATTGCTTCGTTTCACTCGCAATGACAACTTTCTATCTCTATTTTTCGGTTTATATCTTCCCGAATTCTCTCATTTTCAGTTCTTTTCGCTTTATCTTCCCGCTTATGGTCTTCGGCAGGTCATCAACGAATTCAATCTTGCGCGGATACTTATACGGCGCTGTGCGTGTTTTCACAGATTCCTGCAGTTCTTTTATGAGGGCATTTGAGGGTCTGAATCCCCGCGTTAAGACAACAAATGCCTTTACAACCTCGCCCCTTATTTCGTCAGGGCTTGCAACAACTGCGGACTCTTTTACAGAAGGATGCTCTATGAGGATGCTCTCTATCTCAAACGGCCCGATTCGGTATCCTGATGCAAGTATAACATCATCCGACCTGCCGACAAACCAGAAGTATCCATCTTCATCTTTATATGCCCTGTCGCCTGTTATATACCATTGGCCTCTTACTGTTTTAGCTGTTGCCTCCGGGTTTCCGAGATATTCCTTGAATAATCCCACAGGCCTTTCAGGTTTTATTTTTATTGCAATATCGCCTTCGGTATTTAAAAGAGCTAAATTTCCGCTGTCATCAATGATATCAACTGTAAATCCCGGAACCTGTACTCCCATAGAGCCGGGTTTTAAAGGGAGGCAGCTGAAATTTGCCAGAATATTCACTGTCTCTGTCTGACCGTAACCATCATAAATATACAGCCCTGTTCTCTCTTTCCAGATTTCAACTATCTCTTTATTCAATGGCTCCCCGGCTGCAACAAAATGGCGGGCAGATTTGAAGTTGAATTTTAAATCTTGAATCTCTTTAACCATCATCCTGTAGGCTGTCGGAGGCCCGCAGAATGTTGTTATGGGGTATTTCTGCAGGATTTCCATTGTCAGTGAGGGATCAAACTTTCCTTTTCTGTAAAATGAAAATATCGTTGCACCCATGTGCCATGGGCCAAACAGGCTTGACCATGCTGCCTTTGCCCATCCGGGGTCTGAGAGATTCCAGTGGATATCGCCGGGCTTAAGGTCCAGCCAGTATTTTCCTGTTATCATGTGCGCAAGCGGATAGGATGCCTGCGTATGGAGCACCATCTTTGGCGGGCCTGTTGTGCCTGACGTGAAATAGATTAGCGCCGGCTCTGATGAAAAAGCTCTTTCTCCTTCAAAGATATCTGCATTGTCTCTTTCTTCTGTGTAGTTATGCCATCTATTTTTCCCCCTCACCCTAACCCTCTCCTCTATGAGCCGTTGGCTCCGAGCCATAGGCCACGAGGGGAGAGGGGAACGCAGAGAGTTTTCCTGTTGCATGAGAGTTCCTTCAAACTTTTCCCTCCCTTGATGGGAGGGGATGGAGGGGAGGGTGGATAAATGTTCATTAAGAATGAGGATTGGATTCGTCCCAGAACTATTCACAGCCTCCTCCACTTTTGCTGCATCTTCATCAGATGCGATGATTGCCTTTATGTCTGCTGATGCAAGCCTGTATTCTATGTCCTTAGATGTCAGCAGGGTTGTCGCAGGTATCGGAATAGCGTTTATCCTCATAAGCGCAAGCATTATCTCCCACCATTCCGGAATGCCGGGCAGCATTACAAGGACTTTATCACCCTTTCCAATCCCCCTGTTTTTGAGAGCGCCTGCGCCTTTTGATGAGAGAAGTTTTAATTCAGCGAATGAAAATTTTTTATCATTAACGCCGTCTGTCCAGTAAAGCGCCGGCCTGTTTTCCCATTTATCAAAGACGTCAAGCGGAAAAGAAAACTTTTCGGGCGATGAGAGGGAAAAATTTTTATATTCTGCCGCATAGTCTTTCATGTTTGTTACAATGCTACCATAATTTATTCCTCCTTTCCATCTTTTGACATTTGTTTATTCCTTATGTTAAGTTTAACAGCCTTTAATCTGTAAAAAATTTAATATCCGATGTGGTGGAACGGAGGGTTTTTGATGTTCAACCCATTCAAGTTGTTAGATAAGTTAATTAAATGGTATTCAGAGAAGTTTTCGCGCAGGGCAAAGATAATTACTGCCATAGCTGTTTTGTTTTTTCTAATAGGTGTAGGCCTTGTCGGATATAAAATAAACGATTATTTTGAACATGATCCAAATGCATGTATGTTCTGTCATGTTCATGACGACGCTAACAAGGCGTGGGCAAAGAGCAAACATAATATAGTCAACTGTCATGAGTGCCATCATTCCACCAAAAAGGATCAGGTTGTTCAGCTTTACAGATTTGCTGTTTTAGGACAGAAGACAGTTGAACCGAGACACGGCAAGATTATTGTGCCGTGGAAACTCTGTGTAAACTGTCACTGGGAGGCAAACGAGAAATATCCGCAGGCGCATAAGATTAACCGCTCCCGCTACCATGCAAAACATATGTTTACCGAGCAGATAGAATGTTCAAGGTGCCACGGCTATAAAATACATCAGTTTTTGCCTGAAGAGAGATTCTGCAGTGCATGTCACAAGGACAAACAGGTTCACGGCACAGGTATGGAAAAACTTCCATGCCTTAACTGTCACACAGACCGCACAAAGGACTTAAAGCCCGGAAGGAAGAAATGCCTTTTCTGCCATGGAAACGAATCCGTCAGAAAAGAGCTTATTGCTGACGGAACCATAGATGTCAAGTTTTTCCAGCCGTCACCCGCAACAATCAAAAAGGCTATAAAGATAAAGGCGCCTGCTGACGCTCCAATGCAGTTCAACTGTTACGAGTGTCACAAGCCTCACGAGGCAGTAAGACCCGACTGGGGTAATTGTCTGAACTGCCACATAAATATTCCGAATGTAGGGAAGCACGAACTGCATGTCAAGAACATGGGGATGAAGTGCAAGGAGTGCCATAAGCCTCATTCATGGCGCGTGACAAACGAGAGCGCTAAAAAAGACTGTGTGAAATGCCATGAATATAGGGAACCAAAGAAGTTTATCAGCTCATAACAGGATTGGTTTGATAGCGTATTGATGCCTTAAAGTGGTATCGGAGGTTTAGCATCTGATGAGGAGTCAAATCTGGCGTCCGCTTTATGTTGTGATAGGCATAGTTGTCCTTGTATTGATTGTAAGGCAGTTTGTTGTACCGAAAGAGTTCGGTATACATGAAAGAGGCTACATGTATGGCTGGCACAATAAAGCCGATGAGAATTTCTGGAAGGAAGTTAAAGTAAAATACAGGTCTTCAGAGTATTGTAAGGACTGCCACAGCAATAATTTTTCTTTAATAAAACAAACGCCCCATGCAATTATCCAGTGTGAAAACTGCCATGGCCCTGCAATAGACCATCCTGAGAACCCTGCAAAACTTGCAATTGATAAAAGCAGGGAACAGTGTCTCAGGTGCCATTCATATCTTCCTTATCAACAAAGCAACAGGACAAAGATAAAAGGAATAGACCCTGAGAGTCATAATTCAGGTGTTGAATGCGTTATGTGCCATAATCCACACAAACCTACCCCCCTCAAATCCCCCCTTGCCAAGGGGGGACTAAAGGGGGGTGAAGAGGATTGAAATGATAACGAGGAGAGACTTTATAAAATATTCTATACAGGGCATTGCTGTAACGGCAATGCCTTTTGCAGCAATGGAACTTATCAAACCTTCAGGTTTATTCGCCTCAAAAGATATAAAGAAGATCAGATGGGGTTTTCTTGTTGATACCAAAAAGTGCGTTGGATGCGGCCTGTGCGTCAGGGCGTGCAAGCTTGAAAATGAGATACCTTATGATGCAAATGTTTCCCGGACATGGGTTGAACGTTATGTGCTTCTAAAAGACGGCAGGGTGCTTGCTGATTCACCAAAGGCTGCGATAGGCGGATTTGTCAGCAGCAGGATTGAGATGGGGCATGAGAAGCGTAAAGATGTAAAAAAGGAAGATATAGACAAGGCGTTTTTTGTCCCGAAACTCTGCAATCAGTGTGAGAATCCGCCCTGTGTTCAGGTTTGTCCTGTGGGCGCAACTTATCAGACCACGGATGGTGTTGTGCTTGTTGACAGGAAGTGGTGCATAGGATGCGGCTACTGTGTTATGGCATGTCCTTACGGCGTCAGATTCTTTCATCCTGTGCACCATACGGCTGAAAAATGCAATTTCTGTTACCACAGGATAACAAAGGGCATGAAGTCAGCATGTGTTCAGGCGTGTCCGTTTGGAGCAAGGCTTATTGGAAATATCAACGACCCGAATGATGAAGTAGGAAGGATTATAAGAACCGAGAGGGTTTCTGTGTTAAAGGATGAATTCGGCACAAAGCCGCAGGTATATTATCTGGGGCTCAGCAAGGAGGTAAGATAGATGGTTCACGGTGAAATCTGGACGCTTAAGGAACTATTCGTCTATCCGAATGAATATATCTACTGGAGCATTCAGATTGTAATGTATCCGTTTATGACCGGCCTTGTTGCCGGGGCTTTTGTGCTTTCTTCGCTTTATCATGTCTTTGGCATAAAGGAGCTGAAGGATATTGCAAGGTTTGCGCTTGTGTTTTCATTTGCGCTTTTGTTTGCGGCTCCGATGCCGATAGTCCTTCACCTGCAGGATCCATTCAGAGGCGTGAATGTCTTTTTAACTCCGCATTTTACCTCTGCAATAGCTGCCTTTGGAGTGGTGTTTTTCGCATACGGCGCCATTGTCGCTTCTGAACTGTGGTTTTTATACAGAAAGCATTTTGTTGAAGTATCGCTTCCGCTGAAGGAAAAGAAAGATAAAAGTTTGACAGAGTGGATAAAGTTTCTGGTGTTCTGCACTCTTACCCTCGGAGTCTATGACATAAGCGAGGAATCACTTAAGAGGGATGAAAAGGCGATAAAAATACTTGCAGGAGTGGGAATCCCTGTTGCCTGCTTCCTTCACGGCTATGCAGGTTTTATATTCGGCTCTGTTAAGGCGAATGCGCTCTGGATGACTCCATTGATGCCTGTTATATTCATAATGTCTGCGATAGTATCGGGAATTGCGCTGTGCCTGCTTACGTATATCATTGTAATGGAGTTCAGAAAGATAAAGGTAAAGTCTCTGAGGAAACCCTGGATGCCTAAACTGGAAGATGTAAAAGGCGCTGAGATGAGCGTCATACGGATTACGGCAAAATACCTCCTGCTGTTTATGGTGTTTGCCATAACCCTTGAACTCCTTGACCTTGTGTTCAGGGGTTATACTGCTGTTAAGCACTGGGATATACTGCGGACTGTTATCTATGACAAGGATTTTACGAACATATTTATTCTGCAGTATGCGCTCGGAAACCTTATCCCTTTTGTGCTCTTTCTGATCCCCGGGCTTACAATAAGAAGGGCTGTCGTGGGACTGGTTCTTGTCATGATGGGCGTATTTATGATGAGATGGAATGTTGTTATCGGAGGACAGGCATTCTCGTTAACGCTGTCAGGTTATATGGAATATGTTATGCCGATAATTCCGCACGACTGGGAGACGTTTAAGGAAGGGCTTGGCGGAGCTGTCAGCATTTTTATCATGCCGTTTGTGCTTTTCTGGGTATTTGCCAAGATATTCCCTGTCTTCGGCTCTGATAAAGAAAAGCATACAGCACGTTAGGGATTGCCATCAGCTCAATTGCTTATCTCTTTGCTGTGCCAGCTTAGTTTCAGATTGTGATACAATATTCAATGGTCATGACTCGTAGAGATGTTATCCTTGTCACAAATGATGACGGAGTGCATTCTCAGGGGATTATTGCGCTTTTCAGGGCAATGAAGGAACTCGGAGACGCCTATATTGTTGCGCCTGACAGGGAAAGAAGCGCTGTAAGCCACGCATTAACAATGCACAGGCCCCTGAAAGTAGAAGAACTCAGGGAGCATGTTTATGCAGTCAACGGAACACCGACAGACTGTGTTGCAATAGGCGTTAATAAGATACTGCCTGAAAGACCTGCGCTTATTGTATCAGGCATTAACAAAGGCGGGAATGTCGGTGATGATATTACCTATTCAGGCACGGTCTCGGCAGCAATAGAGGGCGCTATAATGGGTATCCCGTCATTTGCTGTCTCAATAGTAGGCGAAAAGAATTTTCACTTTGATACAGCGGCTTGCTATTCCATTGAAATCGCAAAGTATGTGCTTGAGAAATCTCTTCCTTACGATACCCTTCTTAATGTCAACCTGCCTAATGTAAAAAAGGAAAATATCCCTGGGATAAAATTCACAAGGCAGGGGAAACGCATATATGACAATGCTATTCAGGAGACATATGACCCGAAGGGAGAGAAGCATTTCTGGATAGGGGGAGGCACTCCTTACTGGGAGCACGGAGAGGACACAGATATTAATGCTGTTCAAAAAGGCTATGTCTCCATAACACCCATACACCTTGATCTGACGAATTATAGCGCGCTGGAGTTTTTGAAGAAAACCTTGCTACCGGCACACAAGCAGGCATGAAATTCAAATGTGCGATGCAGGATACAACCCCCCTCTATCCCCCCTTATTAAGGGGGGAATTAAAGGGGGGTATAATGAATGGTGCGTGATGAAGAAATACGATGTCATAATAGTAGGCGCAGGCCCGGCAGGTATTTTTTCCGCGCTTGAGCTTGTCAATAAAAAGAAGAATGCAAAGGTACTCATTGTAGAAAAGGGCAGAGATATAGACCAGAGAAAATGCCCGATGATGATAAAAGATGTATCCTGCAAGGCATGCCCTGAGTGCGCTCTTCTCAGCGGATGGGGCGGGGCAGGGGCATTCAGCGATGGAAAACTGAACCTCTCGCCTGATGTCGGCGGATTTCTTTTAAGATATACAGACAACGATACGCTTCAGTCGTTGATAGACTATGCCGACAGCATCTACATTAAATACGGCGCCCCTAAAAAGGCTTATGGAGGAAGCAGAGAGGAAGTTCAGAAGATAGAGAGGCTTGCATCTAAAAACGATATTGTATTCATACCTTCAAGGATAAGGCATATAGGCACGGACAGGTGCAGGTTTTTGCTTAGGAAGATTAGAAAATCGCTGAATGGCAAGGTTGAGACGTTATTCGGGGCGGATGCTGAAAGTGTTCTTGTAGAAAAGGGAAGGGCTGTCGGGATCAGGCTCAAAAACAGAGATAAACTCTATTCTGATTATGTGATACTGGCTCCCGGCAGAGAAGGTTCAAGGTGGCTTGAAAAGGAATCAAGGCGTCTTCATCTTACCCTGCTTCAGAACCCTGTTGACATAGGAGTAAGGCTTGAAATCCCAGCCTCTGTTTTTGAACATCTTACGAGCATTACATACGAGCCGAAATTAATCTTCCATTCAAAAAAATTTGACGATAAGGTAAGAACCTTCTGTGTTAACCCTTACGGCGAGGTCGTAAAGGAATATCTTAAGGGCATCTGGACAGTTAACGGCCACAGCTATGCTGACAGAAAAACCGGCAACACAAATTTTGCCCTCCTTGTAAGTACAGTATTTACAGAGCCGTTTGATGAGCCCATTTCTTACGGAAGATATATTGCGAGGCTGGCTAACTTCATCGGCAAGGGCGTTATTGTCCAGCGGCTTGGAGACCTGCAGGCAGGAAGGCGTTCAACGCCTGAGAGGATAGCAAAAGGAAGGGTCCTGCCCACCCTGAAAGATGCAACTCCGGGAGATCTGAGTTTTGTTATACCTTACCGTTATCTCTCGGATATACTTGAGATGATTGATGCCCTTGATAAAATAGCGCCAGGAGTGAATTCAAAAGATACGCTTCTTTACGGAGTGGAGGTTAAATTTTATTCAATGCAGTTAACCCTGACCAGAAACCTTGAGACAGAGGTTAAAAATCTCTTTGCAGTTGGAGACGGCGCAGGGGTGAGCAGAGGGCTGATTCAGGCATCGGTGTCAGGGATTATAGCGGCAAGGGAAATACTGAGGCGAATTTAAAATTCAAAATGAAAAATTCAAAATTTCTGTCATTCTGGCTTGTCCAGAATCTTTCTGAAGGATTCCCGGCAAGCGGGAATGACAACAAAACAAGTATAGGATTCTTTGATGCCATGCGGTCTCTGCCGCAGGGTTATTCATCTTCATATGGAAGATTTTAAGAAACTTAGAGATTTGATGGTGGACACCCAGCTTATTCCGAGGGGAATAAAGGACGAGCGGGTCCTCTCTGCAATGAGAAAGGTGCCGAGACATCTTTTTGTTGATGATTATATGCAGCATAATGCTTATGAAGACATGGCGCTTCCAATCGGAGAGGAGCAGACAATATCACAGCCGTATATGGTTGCTATAATGACAGAACTCCTGGAGCTTAAGGGGAATGAAAAAGTCCTTGAGATAGGGACAGGTTCGGGTTATCAGGCAGCAATCCTTGCAGAGCTTTCCAGAGAGGTTTTTACAATAGAACGAAAAGCTGAGCTTGCTAAAAAGGCAGAGGAGAGATTTCAGGCGCTGGGATATAATAATATCCATATCATAACCGGCGACGGCACGCTTGGCTTACCTGAGGAATCTCCTTTTGACAGGATACTTATAACAGCAGGTTCACCTAAGATTCCGGAGCCTTTGATAGAGCAGTTATCTGACGAAGGTATCATTATTGCCCCTGTTGGGATTCGGTTTGCACAGCAGCTTTTAATTGTAAAAAAATCCAAAGGCGCTTTGTCGGAACAATTGCATGTGCCATGTGTATTTGTGCCTTTGATAGGCAAGCATGGATGGTCGGAAGATGAAGACTCTTAGAGGACTCTATTAGCAGATGTCAATTTTTAGCCTGATTGAATCCCTCGAAAAAAACGATAGATTCAGAGAAACAATAGCAAGCCACAAATACATCCATCCTCTTGAGCCAAAATATATGAGACTCGACCTCAATGAGAAACTGAGAGATGTTCTTTCCGGACAGGGGATAAGGCTTTTTTACAGTCATCAGGTTGAGGCAGTAGATTTAATCAGGCAGGGCGAGAACGTTGTTGTAATGACTCCGACTGCAAGCGGGAAAAGCCTCATATATAACATACCGGTTATTGAATCCATAATAGCGAATCCTGAAGCCACAGCCCTTTACATCTTTCCGCTGAAAGGACTTGAGCAGGATCAGGTGAAAAATCTGAATGAGCTTTTTGATGAAGTTAACGCCCCCCAACCCCCTAAGAACATAACCCCACCTTCACCTCCCCTTAACTTAAGGGGAGGAAGGGAGGGGTTAAGAGGGGGAGAAGGGGGAGTTATGTTGCCCTCCCCACGTATAAAATCCCCTTTACGCTGTGCCGAGGTCTATGACGGAGATACTACAGCATACAGAAGGGGAAAGATACGAAAGGTTTTTCAAAAGGGGCTCGCGGGGGAAACAGAATTTTCCCCGCGCGTTAATGTCATATTCACAAACCCTGATATGCTCCATCTTGCAATAAACCCCTTTCATGCAAAATGGGAAGAGTTCTTTAAGTATCTTAAGTATGTTGTTGTGGATGAGATACACACCTACCGCGGGGTGTTCGGTTCTAATGTTGCCCATGTATTGAGGAGGCTCAGAAGGATATGCAATTACAGGGGTTCAAATCCTCAGTTCATCGCCTGCTCAGCTACGATTGCAAATCCGAAGAGCCTTGCAGAGGAACTCATCGGACTGCCTTTTAAGACCGTGACAGAAAGCGGCGCTCCGCAGGCCGTTAAGGGAAAGGATGGCCTAAAATACAGGGA
>CAZHHV010000068.1:5490-9913 GCA_964532335.1 uncultured Nitrospiraceae bacterium | reverse complement strand
ATTCCCGACAAGCGGGAATGACAGAATTGTGTAAACTTATTTATGAGACACCACAATAGAATAGCTTAAGATGTTTGTATACGACGAGGTGCATGAGCGCCGTTTGCACATGCTGAGGGTTGTGCAGGAGTGTTTGAGCAATAATCCGTATGAACATATATATTCGCCGCAGATCAGTTGATAAAACATAGTAGTTAAGGAGCCGAAGCAAGGTTAATCCCCCTTTTTTACTGATTTGTGTTCGGCCTTTGATCCCATGTTTTTCCCCAAGTTTAACGGCATTTATCAGTCTTTCAGCAAAATTATCGTAACTGTAGAGATTTCGTACCAGATACCTGTATCCTTCTGCAAGCTCCTCAGAACTCATGTTCATCGGCACAATGTTTGTGTGGACAAGGCTATTAGCCGCTCCCCTGATGCCTCCTGCTTCATCGTCTCTTAATCTGCCCTCTTGTCTGATGCGCTTGTAAAGGGGTGTCCCGGGGATGGCCTGCAGTATTCCAACCATGGCTATAGGAATCGCTGCTGCCTGTATAAACCTGAGCTGCTCATTGAATATATTCGTGTCATCGCTGTCAAAACCGACAATAAAAGAGCCCCATACGATTATGTTGTTCGACTGGATGCGGCGAACCGCATCCAGCAGATCTACATTAGTGTTCTGGTTTTTTCTTGCCATTGTCAGGCTGAGTTCCAGTGGAGTCTCGATGCCGACAAATACGCGCCGGAAGTTTGCCTTGTTCATGAGAATGAGAATTTCTTCGTCACACGAAATATCTATCGTGAATTGGCAGCTGAAATAAATCCGATAGTCAATGGATTTGACAAAGCGCTCGATTTCAACAAGAAGATCCAAGGCCCTTTTACGATTCCCGAAGAAGTTGTCATCGATGATGAAGATAGAATCTGCGCCCAGTGCGTAGAGGCTGCGGATCTCTGTCATCACCTGTTCCACTGATTTATTCCGGGGCCGCTTGCCCAGCCGAATCGGTATTTCGCAGAACTCGCACGAGTGCGGACAGCCGCGCGATGTTTCAATGATTGCTGTTGAATATGCCGAAAGCTCAAGCAGATCGAAGCGGGGAGCAGGGGAAGCTGTTAAATCCACAAATTCTTCCTGCTCATATAAAGATTTAGCATTGCCTGATTGAAAATCGCGGATGAATGACGGCCAGGTATATTCAGCCTCTCCCAGAAAAACTATATCGGCATGTTCCGCACACTCGCCGAGATTTGATTTTTGGACGAGCGGCCCGCCGATTGCAACAGTTTTTCCCTTACTGCGGAATAAGTCTGCAAGCTGATAAACCCGCTCTTTCTGGATGTGGTAGCCGGTAATGCCGACTATATCGGCATCCGTGTCAAAGTCAACGGGTTTGATATTTTCGTCGCATATGACGACTTCGTATTCTCGTGGAGTTAAAGCAGCTAAAGTGGCAAGCGATAACGGCGGGAAAGGGAATACATTGCCGTCAATATCTCTGGAATAAGAAAAGTCCCACAGTGAAAGCGGGAAACGCGGAGTGATAAGACATATTTTCATCTTTTGGATTCACAGATCTCCGCTATTCTATAGTAGTGGGTCTGCATGTGCTTGTATGCCAGCAAATGAAAAACAGTTTCATCCAGATTCCTCAATCTGTGAGACACGAGAGCCTTAAGCACATGGAAGAACATCTTTCGCGTTTTCCTGTCAGCGCGGAACAGATAGAACGAAAGCATGCGCATCAGTATCATTGCTGTTTTTAGATTGAGGACAGGCATTGATGATGTCAAGTTTCTGGTGTTAGAGCCGATATACTGAATCATCTTCGCCCTGAAGGATTCCGGCGAGAACATTTTTCTCAGAATGCGCGCGAAGTTTTTCTCAAGCTCTTCCTCGCTCATCTTCTGCGGAATCAGGTTCGTTGCCTTGGAGAGTTCTTCTTCGCTGAGCGCGGTCAGTCCGAGTAATGATGGGAGCCGCAGCAGCCTGTTTGTCTCCAGAGCGCGCTTGTAAAGGGGGGTTTCCGGAAGCGCCTGCAGCAGTCCTACCTGTACAGGGATAAAGTTGGTATCCCGGATAAACTCAAGCTGCCTGTCAAAAGACGACAGGTCATCACTTTCAAGCCCGAACATGATGCCGGCCCATACCGTGATGCCGTAGGACTTAATCTTTTCGACAGCGCGGTTTATGTCTATATCTACCTGATGTTTCTTGTTCAGTTCGCTCAGTTTGCCTTTGTCTCCGGTCTCTACTCCTATGAACAGCCGGAGAAAATTTGCCGCCCGGAATAAATTTAGCAGTTCATCATCGTTTGCCACGTCAAGGGTCGCCTGAGTATAAAAGTACATCTTAGTCGGAAGAGAAGGAAGCAGGCCGGCTATCTCTTTTAGCAGGGCTTTGGCATACGGCTTGTTCCCTGCAAAATTGTCATCCACAATAAATACCGAATCATTGCCGAGTCCTGAAAGAATTCTTATTTCGCTGAGAACCTGTTCTATCTTTTTAGAGAGGGGTTGACCGCCATACTTTATAGGAATATCACAAAAGTCGCATCTGTACGGGCATCCGCGGGTAACCTGAATGCATCCGCTTGCGTACTGGTTTGTTTTCAACAGATGAAAATGAGGAACGGGAGAGTCATCAATATTTATAAATTCTTTTTGATGGTATATGATCTTCTGTTTCCCCTGCTTGAAATCATCTATGAATGCAGGCCAGGTATATTCAGCCTCGCCGATAAAAACCGTATCAGCGTGCGCTTTGCATTCTTCGGGCATATCAAATGAGATGGGCCCGCCGATAGCTACAAATTTTCCGCGCTTTCTGTACTCGTCCGCTAATTCAAAAACCCTCTTTCTCTGGGGCACAGAGCCGGTCAATGCAATAATATCAGCATCTGTTTCAAAATTTACAGCCTCAACATTTTCATCAATAAGCCCGACGGCGCAGTCAGCAGGGGTCAGCGCTGCCAGCGTAGGAAGAGATAACGGCATGTGAGAATATTTTACGCCTACAAGGTCCATGCAATGATGAAAGTTCATTGAATGGGGATGATGCTTTGGATTTATGAAAGTTATTCTCATTTAAATGCCTCTCTTATTATGCAACAGATTTTGATGCCTCCTGTACAGGCTGAAGCAAAGCCAGAGCGAAAAAAACAGAAAGAGGACAAGTGTAGCCAGCTGCCATGCGTTAAAAATAGTATTGCCGACCATTTCATCCTTCCTCATAAATTCTAAAAAAAAGCGCCCGCCTGAATACAAAGCGCCTGCTGATGCAAAGACCGTCCCCGGATACAGGTTCCATTTTTCACGCTTGTGATACAAGGCTTCGGTAATCACTAATATAACAAAAGCCTCAATCATAAACAATAAAGGCAGGTTCCATACGAGGCTGTCATGAGGCATGCCGTGATAGTCGTGCCGTATCTGTGAAGACGGAATATAAAAATCAAGGGGAAGCGTAAAGATAGAGAGAAATGAGGTTTTAATCGAGTCAGGCGCTATTTTTCCATAACAACACCCATTCAAAAGACATCCTATCCGGCCCAACAGGACCGAAAGAGGAAAAGTGAACGCAACTGCATCCATAAGTTGCATGGGCGGAGTTTTCATCACATACTTAATGTAAAGAAGACTATACAACAGGACCGATATAATGCTGCCTATTACGGTAAGCCCCGAAAAGGGATAAGAAGCGCTTTCTGCTCCTGCAAGAACCGGGATTATTTTATTAAAAAGGTGAGCTCCTAATGTGCCGACCGGCAAAGCAAACAATAGCCATGGAAAAACAGTATAAAAAGAATACCCCAGTTTTTTTGCACGCATCAAGAAGAGAATCCAGCATATAACAACACTGCCAAGCGCAACGAGCCGCCAGGTGGAAATTTCCAGACTGCCGAAATAAATAGAAGGTAACATTTCAGATGGAAGACATTAAATGAAAGACATTATTATGGAACCAGCGCATTAATTTGCCGGGAGGTGAATCCTTAATATCTCTTCCTCTCCCTGATTTCCTGAGATTTCATTTTCAGGTTGAGCATCTCATCTGTATTCAGATAGTTCCATGCGGCTTTCATTATTTGCGGATAGGCTGCTTTCAATATATCCGAGAATGCCTTGACTCTTCCGTCATATAAAGTGCGTGTAGCTCTCCACCCGTAGATAGCGTGACCCCCATGATACCCTCCACAACCGTCAGGCGTACGTGGAGTAGTGCCTGTAACATATTGCTCCTTTCCCGTGGCATACTCAATCGGAGAATCCTGAACTCCAAGGTCCAGTTTCTTTATCCACATCTTTTCTTCTGACATAGGTTCAAGCATATAAAAATATACCTTCATGCCCACGGTCATTGTAGAGGAATAAATATCTCCCAACCCTCCACCCTCAAAAGTTGCTTGTCCTTTATACTTAGGATCGCTGGAATGATGAA
>CAZHHV010000068.1:0-5480 GCA_964532335.1 uncultured Nitrospiraceae bacterium | reverse complement strand
ACTCCGCCCTCAAAATATTGTGATCCTCTAAATTCGGGCGCACTGCGATGAATATCAAAAATAACGCCTATTGTGAGAGTGAGGTCAGAGCCTTTTTTATCAGGGTAAGTTACCTCAGCCAGAGCGAAGGGGCCCTTTGTAGTCATGCCTTTAGCCACCAACTGCGATTGAACATCCTCACCCATGCTGCCGGCAAAGCTTTGAAATACCTTCCGCATGTCGGGCGTCATGGAGCCGCCGGCTGCAACCTTTACACCGCCGGTATATTCCTGTGTAGCAGTATCTTTATATTCAGGGATAGTTATCACGACTGTCAGGTTTGCACTGCCGGGTTTCTTAGCTTCGGGTATATTATATTTCGGGAATGAATATAAATCGGTGTATTGAGGTATTGGGAAATACTGAACTTGCGGCTGGTGAGTTTCCGGCACGCATGATGTTGTTGCCAGAAAAACAGTTGAATAAAAAAGAAAGCCAAGCGGGATGACGCCGCCTGCTATGATTAATAACAGCTTTTTAATATTCATAATAAAATGTTAAACATTGGGGTAATAAATGTCAAGGATATTTTAGCGCTTTGCGCTGCCGTGCCGAGGCAATTGCAAAGGCGCTGAACCAGATGAATGCTGAAAAATAAGCGATTCTCTGCTGTAGTCCCATAAAAGCATGCACACGAATGTTCTGGGTCTCAGCAAGAACCCATGTAGCGGCGTCAATTAATATAAGAAGTGCAATTATCAAGCCGGATACAGCCAAGATTGAAGAACCCATATGCCTTCCGGCATACAGGGAAAAACCGAGGATGCCGGCAGTAGCCGAGAGCCCGGCGAGAAGAGCAGATGTGAGATGTATCAATGAAGGGAATGGGTAGAAACCTGCGACAATGAGGAACACACCGGCGCATGCCAGGCATCGCAGTCCAAGTCTTGGCAATAGCGAAGAAGTCCACAGCTTATGGGCTGACAGGGCTGCCAATAGAATAAAAACACCCGGCAGGGCGAAGCCAAAATAGTTTACGAGAAAAGCGTACGGCTGCCCAGCGATGCCAAGGTCGCTGATGGCTCTCTGGCTTTGCGAATAATCAGGCGTTGAGAATCCGGCAACAAGAACAGCCGACGCGTGCAGTACTGCGGCAGCAACAGAAGCAACAGCAAAGACCCTATGAGCGCCTAACCGGACTATCAATGTTATTTATCCTCTATATTTTTAATGAGAATATTCCCTATGAACCCGTTCACAACCCCTGTAATTGTCCCTAACAAAATCAGAAGAGGAGTCACTATTAAGATAGCTTCAAGCTGCCGGACGAATAATAGATATGCGATAAAAAGCTGTGAGACATTATGGAATAATGCGCCAATTAGGCTGAGTCCTACAGGGCCAAAGAGTCTTGGAAACAGTGAGAATGTAATCCCCATTGCAGCCGTGCTTGAGACACCGCCGCAGAAGCTCATAATAAAGCCGGGGCCAAGGAATGTGCCTATGAATATTGATGAAAGGATTACCCTTATAAGCGTTACCATCATTGCTGCCCTGAACCCGTAAAGAACGAGAGTTGCAAGTGTGATTATGTTTGCGATTCCAAGCCTGAGCCAAGGGATAGGAGTTGGCAGGAGATTTTCAAAGCTGTGGATTGCAATTGCATAAGCTGAGAGCAGGGCTATGCGGTACTTATCCTGTGATTGCATCAATAGCTTTATTCTCTTTGCCTTCAGAACTATCCACGAATACCGTTACCCTGTTTGGAAGACATACTATTGCGCCTCTGTCTATCCATCCGTTATGGATGCATATCTTATTAGGACAGGGGGATTCCGTTATCCGCACCTTCCTGTTTTTAATTTCCACTACGGTGTCTCCGTTTATGCCTTTCACAGCGACTGTTGCATCGCTGTTGAGCGGAAGTTTGTATGCGAGCTTCCCGTTAACTTCAATCCTGACATCTGTTCCCTGAGGGAATGCCTCTTTAATAAAAATAAATCCTGAGACAGATATGATTACAAGCGCTGCAAGCAGCAGTCTGTCGGCAAGTGTCATCCCTTCAGTTAGTTTTTTTTCGCCTCTGCCCATGGGTCGTAGACGAATCTCCGATAATTTCAAACTTTCCTCTCAGGTTTGGTGTCGTGTATATTTTGCCATTTTTATCCACAATTATTCCATCAATCCCCATTTCTTCAAGGAGTTTTATCCCTTTTTCAGCGCCGAGTATAAATATGCCTGTTGAAAACGGGTCTGTTAAACCGCCGTCTTTTGCTATGATGCTTACGCTCCGGCACTCATCCACTGGATAGCCTGTTTTTGGATTAAGGATGTGATGGTATCTTTTGCCGCCTTTTATAAAGAATTTCTGGTAATCTCCGGATGTAGATATGGCCCTGTCAGTCATTGCTATAGTTGCTGTAATTTCATCCTTGTCGGTTTGCTGTCTTGGATTTTGAATCCCCACCTTCCATAAGCCGCCATCAGGTCTTATGCCGAAGGTTTTAATATCCCCGGCAATTGCGACAATACCGGCTCTTATGCCCTGTTGTTTAAGAATTTCGACCGCCTTATCGGCTGCGTACCCCTTTATAATGCCTCCGAGGTCTATCTGTATCCCCTTTGTTTTAAGAAAGACTGTTGACGCTCCTTTGTCGATAACTATATTTTTATACCCCACTAATTTGAATTTTTCTTTGACGATTGCTCTATCCGGAATTATTTTCTTTTGGAAATCCCACAAACGCACCAATGGTCCGACTGTAATATCAAACGCGCCCCCCGTGTTTTCAGATACATACAATGCCTTTTCTATTATTTCCATGGTTTCGGGAGACACCCTGACCGGTTTATTGCCGGCGTGTCTGTTAACCGTTGATATTTCACTGTCCTCAGCGTAAAAATTCAATAATTTCGCAAGCCGTTCCAGTTCGCCGAATGCCTTATCAATAGCCGTCTTTGCCTTTTGTTGAGAATCGGAAGATACCGTAATCTCTACAATGGTATACATCGAAGTCCGGGTCTCTTTATAAAGCTTTTTTTCATCAGGACCGCAGGAAACCAGTAAACACAGGAGTAATGGAGTTATGGAGCAACTGAATAGCAGGTTTATGAATTTTTTATCCATATAATTTCCTTGCCAGGAAGCTTCCGGTATAAGATTCTTTATTTTTTGCCACTTCTTCAGGCGTTCCTGCGGCTATGACCCTGCCGCCGTTTTCTCCGCCCTCAGGCCCGAGGTCAATTATATAATCCGCTGACTTTATCACGTCAAGATTATGCTCTATAACAACCACTGTATTCCCGAGGTCTATAAGGCTGTTTATGACATCAAGAAGTTTCTGGATATCGGCAAAGTGCAGTCCTGTTGTAGGTTCGTCAAGCAGATAAAGTGTATTGCCTGTAGATCTTTTCCCGAATTCTTTTGAAAGCCTTACCCTTTGCGCTTCTCCGCCTGAGAGCGTTGTTGCAGACTGGCCAAGCTGTATGTATCCAAGCCCCACATCTTCAAGTATTTCAAGTCTCTGGCGTATAAGGGGGATTGCGCTGAGGAACTGAAGCATTTCCGAGACTGTCATCGCAAGGACATCAGCTATGTTTTTGTCTTTATATCTTATTTCAAGTGTCTCTTTGTTGTATCTCTTGCCTTTGCATACATTGCACGGTATGTAGACATCAGGAAGGAAATGCATGGCAACCTTAAGCGTCCCTCCGCCGTGGCATGATTCACATCTTCCTCCTGCGACATTAAAACTGAAGCGCGATGCAGTGTACCCCCTGACCTTTGAGTCCTGAATCTGCGCAAAGAGTTCCCTGATGTATGTGAATATCCCCGTATAAGTTGCGGGATTGGACCTTGGCGTGCGTCCTAACGGAGACTGGTCCACGCATATTATGCGGTCAATTTTTTCTATGCCTGTGATTTCCCTGTGCTTTCCCGGGACGAGTGCGCTTTTATATAGTTTTCCGGCGATAGCTTTGTATAGAGTTTCAAATATTAGAGTGCTCTTGCCCGAACCTGAAACCCCTGTTACGCATGTGAATAGACCCAGCGGCATTTTGACATCTATATTCTTAAGATTGAATTCAGACGCTCCGATAATCTTTATGAAGGCTCCGGGCTTTCTCCTCTTGGCAGGCACGGGTATACTCAGTTCGCCTTTGAGGTATCTGCCTGTCAATGAGTTTTTATTATCCCTGATAACATGAGGCGGGCCTTCCGCGGTTATCCATCCGCCTCTAAGCCCTCCGCCCGGCCCCATGTCAATTACATGGTCAGCCCAGTTTATAGTATCTTCATCATGTTCAACGATTATCACTGTATTTCCTGAGTCTCTTATTGACGAAAGGCTTTCAAGCAGTTTTTTGCAGTCTCTCGGATGAAGCCCGATGCTTGGCTCGTCCAGGACATAAAGCACTCCTGTAAGGGATGACCCCATCTGCGTTGCAAGCCTTATCCTTTGCGCTTCACCGCCTGAAAGTGTCAGTGAAAGCCTGTCAACTGTCAGATAACCGAGGCCGACCTTATTAAGAAACGAAAGCCTGTCTTTGACGTCTCTCAGCATGCGTGATGCTATCATCTGTTCTCTGTCCGTAAGCTTAAGCGCATTGATGAATTGAATTGCGTTTATGACAGACATCCTTGAAAATTCAGCGATGTTTGTGTCTTTTATTTTTATGCTCAGCGCTTCTTTTCGCAGTCTCATGCCCTTGCATGTTCTGCAAGGTGATAAATGGGTTAGTTCCTCGTCATTTATAGCTCCGAACTCCTGCTTCTCAGCTTCAAATCCTTCGCTGATGTTCTCAAATCCGATGCCGCTGCATCTCGGACACGCGCCGTATCTACTGTTGAACGAAAAAAATCTCGGATTAATTTCAGGGTAGCTTATGCTGCAGTTGGGACATGCCATGGTCCTGCTGAAAGGGATGTCTTTATTTTTATCTATGAGATTAATTATGACAGTGTCTGTATATTTTAATGCTGAATCAATCGCACTCTTTATCTGCCTTTCAGTCCCTGTTTTTATAAGAAGCCTGTCTATAACAATCTCGATGGTATGCCGCTGCTGTTTCTTTAGCTTTATATCCTGTGTTAGGTCAAACATCACACCGTCTATCCTCGCCCTTATAAACCCGTCACGCAGCATAGCGTAAAGTTCTTTTTTATATTCGCCTTTTCTGTCTCTGACAATAGGCGCGAGTATCTGTATACGTGTTCCCTGAGGGAGTGACACAACGGAATCTATTATGTTCTGAGGTTCCTGTGCGGCTATCAGCGAACCGCAGTTGTAGCAGTAAGGTTTTCCTATCCGTGTGTAAAGCACACGCATATAGTCATAGATTTCTGTTATTGTGCCGAGAGTGGACCGCGGGCTCTTTGTAACTGTCTTCTGTTCAATTGCGATGGATGGCGAAAGTCCCTCAATCAGGTCCACGTCGGGTTTCTGAAGCTGTTCAAGGAACTGTCTTGCATATACTGAAAGGCTTTCAACATACCCCCT
>CAZHHV010000067.1:2977-10124 GCA_964532335.1 uncultured Nitrospiraceae bacterium | reverse complement strand
CGTGTCGGCATCATAATAACTTTTTACTGCCTTTGCCCATCCCCTTAATCCGCGTTCAGCAGCGCCGGCAGGATTTCCCTCTAACATCCATTCACGCACAGGCACAGAAAAGCCGGTTTTGCTGCGATTCAGCACCTCTGAAGGCAGAGGCTTTGAGAGCGCTCCTGCCATATCCTGCTTGGATAGCCTCTGGCCTGCAGCAATAAGGGCAGTAATGTTTCTAAGCACAGTTATGTCTACAAACGGAACACGAATTTCAAGGGAATGCGCCATACCCGCCCAGTCTGCATCCCGCAAAAGCTGATTCCGCATATACCATGAGAATTCAAGGGCAGAGACCCTATGGTGGTCTGAGTCAATGCCAGTGATAGTCTCTTCAAGACGTGACAAGGGCTGCAACTCATTCCAGCCTTCGCGCACCATATCATTGTCAAGTATCTCAGGAAGTTCCCACGGCATAAACATGCTGCGGCGAAGTAGATATGCTCCTCCCCACGTCCCTCCATATTCAAGCAGTCCTGCATATTTTGGAGAGGTGAAATGTTTTAAAACAGGTGAAGTAATCCATCTGAATCCCCTGCCAATCACAGACATATTGCTTACAGGAGAGAAAAACTTGACGGTCTTCGGAATCTCTCTGAAGCCCGGGTATCCTCCAAAAAGTTCATCGCCTCCCAACCCTGATATTGCAACTTTCAAGCCGGTTTGAGCAGCAACTTTGCTGACAAAATAAGCATTGACTCCATCAATTGTAGGTTGATCCATTGATGCCATCAGACGCTGAAAATCCAACTGAAAATCTTTTTTAGTCACCCATATGGTCTTGTGAACTGTTCCATGATAACCTGCAACTTTTTCAGCCAGAGGGGTTTCATCATTGACTGTTCCGTGAAATTCTTTAAATCCGAGAGTAACAGTATGGAGGTCTTTTATCCCTGACTCAACTGTTAGCGCTGTCAATGTTGTTGAATCCAGCCCGGAAGAAAGAAAAACTCCTACAGGGATATCAGCTATCAGATGGTGCCTGACGCTGTCAAGCAGCACAGAATGTATCTTCTCCAGTTTTTGTGCGCGGCTTAGACGCTCAGGATTTCTGCCTGCGTTTGCAATCTCTTCAGATACACTGCAATATTTTTTGACCTGTCTCTGTCCACCTTCACCCACACAGAGATATGTTCCAGCCGGTAATGCCCTGATGCCGTGAAACAGAGTATAAGGTTCAGGCACAGCCCCCCAGAGGAAAAAACCAACATGCCCTGCAGCCTCCGGAGACGAATCTATTGCCTTACTCTTGAGAAGCGCCTTTACCTGAGAGGCAGCTCTGAAAGTAGATCCATTGTCAGCATAATAAAGTGGTTTTATGCCAAAAGGGTCTCTCGCCAGAAAAAGCTCTTTTTTGAACTCATCCCATATAGCAAATACATACATGCCGCGAAGGTCATGCAGCATCTCTTCACCTTTATCAGCATAAAGATGAAGCAGTACTTCAGTATCACTCTGAGAATGGAAATAATAGCCTTTCTTTTCTAAATCAGAGCGCAGGTCGCGATAGTTATAGATTTCACCATTAAAAACTATACGCAGTCTTTCGTTATAAGCAGTCATTGGTTGCGCGCCTGAACTCGTTAAATCAATAATGGATAACCGCCTATGAGCAAGACCCACTTTTTTATCCTCTGAAATCCAGATACCCTCTCCGTCAGGTCCCCGGGATATCATTGCATCGCGGATGCTTAATAATTCATCCTGCTCAACAGCCTGTGAATCCTGACGGTAGGAAAATATTGCCGCTATCCCGCACATTTTAGTTTAAGTTTGTTGCTGACCCTTTGAGAGACATCAGATGACCTTTCTCCCCGTGTAGATTATGTGATGTGTCCCTTTTTTATTTGTTCTTCAAAGTATCTACCGGCCTTACCAAGCCCCTCCTGCAGTTTTACTTTTGGTTCCCACCGGAGGGTTTCTCTCGCAAAACTGATATTGGGGCAGCGCTGCATAGGGTCATCGCTCGGCAGGGGGTTGAATACTATTTTTGATTTTGAATCTGTCATCTTAATTACCGTCTGTGCAAGTTCAAGGATGGAAGATTCTTCAGGATTCCCCAGATTCACGGGCCCTGTAAAATTATCAGGGCTGTTCATAAGTTTAATCAAACCGTCTATTAGATCATCAGCATAACAGAAGCTTCTTGTCTGTTTCCCATCACCATAGACTGTGATGTCTTCGCCTTTTAATGCCTGCACGATAAAGTTGCTCACCACACGTCCGTCATTTGGATGCATTCTTGGTCCATAAGTATTAAAGATCCTTGCTACCTTTATCTTGAGTTTATGCTGGCGGTGATAATCAAAGAACAGGGTTTCAGCGCATCGTTTGCCTTCATCATAACATGACCTTAAACCAACAGCATTTACATTTCCCCAATATTTCTCAGGCTGCGGATGGACAGTAGGGTCTCCGTAGACTTCGCTGGTTGATGCCTGGAGTATTTTAATTTTCAACCGCTTTGCCAGTCCGAGCATATTAATGCTTCCGTGCACCGATGTCTTTGTTGTCTGCACAGGGTCAAACTGATAATATATCGGAGATGCAGGACAGGCAAGATTATATATCTCATCCACCTCTACATAAAGGGGAAAACAAATGTCATGCCGAATAATTTCAAAGTACGGATTGGAGACTAAATGTGCAATATTTGTCCTTCGCCCTGTATAAAAATTGTCCGCACAGATAACTTCATGCCCTTCACTGAGCAGCCTTTCACAAAGATGCGAACCTAAAAATCCTGCACCTCCTGTTACAAGAATCCTCTTATTTGAATAGCCGTTCATGATCTTATATTTATATCCTTTCCTGAAGTTAAATACCATTCATAGCTCTTCTTAATTCCTTCTTTTAGAGTAGTCTTTGGCTTCCATCCCAGTCCCTTTATTTTTGATATATCTGAAAGCTTCCTCTGCATCCCATCGGGCTTGGAAAGGTCATGAACTATCTTTCCTTCAAACCCTACTATCTCCTTTATGAGCGCTGCAAGGTCTTTTATCCTTATTTCCTCTTCTGTTCCGACATTCACAAACTCTCCAATATCTTTATAGCCATAATTCTCCATCAGGAATACGCAGGTATCTGCAAGGTCATCCACATACAGAAATTCTCTGTACGGCTCTCCGCTGCCCCAAAGCTGCAGGTATTCTGCAGTAATTCCGAACTTTGAGAGATAGAGGTTAATATCAGAGGCACTCTTAAAGTCTGGAGAAAATCTAATTATATCCTCTTTTATGTCATCATATTTTTTTTCTCTCAGGAGTTTAGCAAGGTAAAATTTTCTGATAAGCGCCGGCAGAACGTGTGAGGTCTCAAAGTCAAAATTATCATTAGGCCCATAAAGGTTTGTCGGCATTACAGAGATGAAATTCGTCCCGTACTGTTCGTTATAATATCTGCAGAGTTTGATTGCAGATATTTTTGCAATTGCATACGGTTCGTTTGTAGGCTCAAGAGGCCCTGTAAGAAGATGTTCCTCTTTCATCGGCTGCGGTGCAGACCTCGGATATATGCAGGAAGAACCGAGATTCAGCAGCTTTTTCACACCTGTTTTATATGCAGAGTGGATTATATTCGCAGCAATTATTATATTGTCATAGATAAATTCTGCTGTATATGTGCTGTTTGCAACAATCCCTCCAACCTTTGCAGCAGCCAGAAAAATATACTCAGGTCTTTCTTTTTCAAAAAAGGTTTCAACATCTGCTTGCCTCCTTAAGTCAAGTTCCCTGCTCGTGCGCGTGATGATATTTGTGTATCCTTTAGACTGTAGCATGCGGACTATCGCTGAACCGACAAGCCCTCTGTGTCCTGCTACATAGATTCTGGAATCCCTGTTCATTATTTCACCCCGACCTGCTTATTCCTTGTCCAATTTATCTTCTTTTCGTGTAATATCTTTTCTCCCTCACCTCTGGGAGTAAGACCATACAACTCCATATCTGCATCAACCATTATCTTTACAAGTTCTTTAAAGGTTACTTTCGGCTCCCAACTGAGTTCCTTTCTTGCCTTTGATGCATCAGCAAGAAGAAAATCAACCTCTGTGGGACGAAAATAACGAGAGTCAATCTCAATAATAACATCTCCTGTGTTCAGAGTTGAGATTCCGGAAAGAGAACGAACAATGCCCTTTTCTGCTATTCCATTCCCTTTCCATTCGATATCTATCCCTGCATAGTTAAATGCATTTTCTACAAATTCTCTTACCGTATGACTCTCTCCTGTGCCGGTTACATAATCATCAGGGGCATCCTGCTGCAGGATAAGCCACTGACAGGTTACATACTCAGGCGCAAAACCCCAGTCTCTCTTTGATTCAAGATTGCCGAGATAGAGTCTTGCCTGCTTCCCTGCAATAATATTTGCAACTGCCCTCGTAATCTTTCTTGTCACAAATGTCTCGCCTCTTCTCGGTGATTCATGATTAAAAAGTATTCCATTACAGGCAAAGAGCTTATATCCTTCTCTGTAATTTACAGTCATCCAGTAGGCATAAACCTTGGCTGCTGCATAAGGGCTTCTCGGATAAAAAGGCGATTTCTCATTCTGGGGTGGAGGCGTGGCACCGAACATCTCTGAGGAGGATGCCTGATAGAACTTTGTCTTTATCCCGCTCCTTCTTATTGACTCACGAATCCTGATCGTGCCCAACGCTGTTATGTCTCCTGTGTATTCAGGCATATCAAAGCTCACCCTCACATGGCTCTGTGCACCTAAGTGATATATCTCATCAGGCTGGATATTGTAAATCAGGTTTGTAAGCTGTCCTGAATCTGAGAGATCGCCGTAATGGAGAAATAAATTTGTCCCGCGAATATGCGGATCTGTATAAATATGGTCTATTCTTCCTGTATTGAATGTGCTTGCCCTGCGGATAAGTCCATGAACTTCATAGCCCTTTGACAAGAGAAACTCAGTCAGATAAGAACCATCCTGCCCTGTTATCCCTGTAATAAAAGCCCGTTTCACTATTGTCTCTCCTTATGTTTGTATTTTTTTAAATCTGTCTTCCATACTTGTCATCAAATCTCACAATATCATCTTCTCCCACATAGTCCCCATTCTGTACCTCAATTATCTCAAGAAGGTCTTTGCAGGGATTTTCAAGTCTGTGAAGCGTTGATTTCGGGACATATGCAGATTCATTTTCATGGATTAATATCTCCCTGTCACCTATTGTCACCTTTGCAGTTCCTTTTACAACCACCCAGTGCTCGGACCTGCGGTGATGCATCTGAAGACTCAGTCTCTCCTGAGGGGTTACCGCTATTCTCTTTATCTTGTATCTGGGGCCCTCTTCAAGCACTATGTAACTTCCCCATGGTCTATATGTTATGACATGTTCATCTGCTTCTTTCCTATTCTCATTTTTAAGTTTATTTACTACATCCCTTACTTTCTGTGCCTCTCCTCTTTTTGCGATAAGTACAGCATCATCTGTCTCAATTACAAGACAATCTTCTATCCCTATGGTTGATATATGCCTCTTGTTAGCGATTATCATGGTTTTTTTTGTATCTATAGCAATAATATCTCCTTTTTTAACATTCCCCATATCATCTTTATCGAGGACATCATACAACGAATCCCACGAACCTATGTCATTCCAATACAAATCAAGAGGCAGCATCACAACTTTATCTGATTTTTCCATTACAGCATAATCTATGGATATGTCAGGCATCCGGTCAAAGTTCGCAACCATTCCTTCAAAACCCATGCTCGCCAACTCATTTATCTCAGGTGCATATCTTTCAAGCTCTTTCAGCATTGTGCCAATACTGAATGCAAACATCCCTGAGTTCCAGTAATAACCGCCTTCATTTATATATCTCTTTGCAGTCTCTATATCAGGTTTTTCTGCAAATCTTTCTACTTTAAAAAAATTCATCTTCTGATTCGGGGACAGTCCCGAATCCACCACCCCGCACTTCGTGCTCCCCTCCTTATTAAGGAGGGGAATTAAAGGGGTGGTTAAATCTGGGACAGTCCCCTTTGCGCTCTTCACTCTTATATATCCATATCCCATCTCTGGTCTGTCAGGTTTTATCCCGAATGTAACTATATGACCTTCTCTTGCAATCTCCTCTGACTGTTTTAGATATCCAGTGAATTTATCAAGAGGCCTGATTATATGGTCAGAAGGAGAGATGAAAACCACTTCCTCTTCACTACAGCATAATTTATCCAGACAGTATTTAACACCAAGTGCTATTGCAGGAGCTGTATTTCTGCTTGCAGGCTCAAGGATTATGTTAGAAGCAGGTAAAGGTAAAGAATTTAAATCTGATTGGACGTGGAATTTGTAGTCATTATTAGTCATTACAATAATATCTTCTGGCTTGACTGCCTGCAAAAGCCTCTCTACCGTTTGCTGGAGGAGAGATTTATCGCCGTTCAGTTTCAGGAATTGTTTAGGAAAGTTTTTTCTGCTTAAAGGCCAGAGTCTTGTGCCGCTGCCGCCTGCGAGGATAAGCGCCTTCATTATGCCTCCATTGCCTCTTTAAACTCCTTCTCCAGAAACATTTTATAGTCTTCCATGCTTTTCTTATCCTCAGCCTCAATTCTCATCACTACAACAGGCTGGGTATTGCTTGACCTTATAAGCCCCCATCCTCTGTCAAAGACGACTCTTATGCCGTCTATTGTGTTAATGTCTCTTATATAATATGGGGCATTGCCATTTTCTTTGTATTTTATAAATTTCAAGACTACCTGTTCAACCACATCTTTCTTTTTGTCATCAGAACAGTCAATTCTTATCTCAGGCGTATGATATGTCTTTGGAACATCTGATAGGAGTTCTTTAATATCCTTTCCAGTGGTCTTCATAATTTCTATAAGCCTAAATGTTGCATAAATTGCATCATCATAGCCAAAATATCTGTCTTTAATAAATATGTGACCGCTGAACTCGCCTGCAAGCAGGGCTTCTTCGTCCTTCATCTTCTGTTTTATAAGGGAATGCCCTGTCTTCCACATTATTGGAATGCCGCCATTTCTTTGAATGTCATCAAACATAAGCTGAGAGCATTTTACATCTCCGATTATCTTTGCACCTTTGTTCCGTTTTAATAATTCACGGCTTAAGACTGTCATT
>CAZHHV010000067.1:2027-2967 GCA_964532335.1 uncultured Nitrospiraceae bacterium | reverse complement strand
ATCTGGTCGCCCCACACAATCTCACCGTCTCTGTTAACAATCCCAATCCTGTCTGCATCACCATCGTACCCTACACCTATATCTGCACCTGACTTTTTTGTCTCATGAATCAGGTCATGTATATACTCAACTACTGTAGGGTCGGGATGATGATTCGGGAAGTTTCCGTCAGGCTCGCAATAAAGGGGTATTACATCACATCCCACGCTGCCGAGGATTTCAGGTACAACAGTACCTGCTGTGCCATTACCTGCATCCACAACCACTTTAAATCTCTTAAATCTGGAATCCTTCAAATATGAGAATTCATTCATCATGTAGTTTTTATATGCAGCTGCTATATCATACTTTTCAACCATCCCCTTTTTAACAGAAACAACCCATTCTTGTTTCAGGATTATTTCTTTTAACCTCTGTATGTCTCTGCCATGAATTGTTTTCTTATCTATGCTTATTTTAAAGCCATTATATTCTGGAGGATTATGACTGCCCGTGACCATTATGCCGCCGTCCAAATTCAGATGGAAAAGTGAAAAATACTGAAGCGGTGTAGGACAGACGCCAATATCATAAATATCAATCCCCCCAGAGGTGAGTCCTTCAATGATACCTGAAGCCAGATCCTCTGAACTTACTCTAACATCCCTTCCAACACTTACACGTCCTGTCTCTGGATTTACCTGTTTTAGAAGAGAACCTGATGCCTTCCCGATAAGAAATGCTGTATCTCTTGTGATATCTTTTCCAGCTATGCCTCTTATGTCATATTCTCTGAAGATGTTGTCAATCAACTGCTAACCCCTATCTGAAAGTATTCAAATCCCAACTCGCTTAGTTTTTCTCTGTTATACTGATTCCTTCCGTCAAAGATTATTTTATTCTTCAGACGTCTTGCCATCTCATCAAAGTCAGGACTCCTGAACTCCTTCCACTCGGTGAC
>CAZHHV010000067.1:0-2000 GCA_964532335.1 uncultured Nitrospiraceae bacterium | reverse complement strand
AGCAATGCATCAGCGCCTGACAATGCAGCATATTTGGAATCAGCATACTCTACGTTTTTTAAGTCCTTAAGGTAGTACTCCTTGGCAACATTCATTGCTCTGGGGTCATACGCCTTTATCTTCGCTCCATGCCTTGAAAGTTCCCGGATTATAGCTATACTTGACGCTTCTCTCGTGTCGTCTGTCTCAGGCTTGAATGACAACCCCCACACAGCAAATACATGCCCATTTAAATCCTTACCAAACCTCTTTATCACTTTCTTAGCAAGGACTAATTTTTGAGAGTCATTTATTTCCTGAACCGCCCTAAGCATCGTGGCTGTATATTTATTTTCTGTCGCTAATCTTTCCAGCGCCCTCACATCCTTTGGGAAACAGCTTCCGCCGTATCCGCAGCCTGGATATATAAAGCCGTATCCTATTCTGCTGTCGCTCCCTATACCGACCCTCACCTTATTAACATCAGCTCCCACTCTCTCACAGATATTGGCTATTTCATTTATAAAAGATATCTTTGCAGCAAGCATTGCATTTGCGGCATATTTCGTCATTTCCGCGCTTCTGACATCCATAGCAATAAACCTTTCGTGGCTTCTTGTAAACGCCATATACAGTTCTTTTATCTTCTCAAGCGCCTTTGGATTATCTGCGCCTGCTATAACCCTGTCCGGCCTCATAAAATCTTCAACAGCAGCGCCTTCTTTAAGGAATTCAGGATTGGACACAACATCGAAAGGGATTTCAACCTTCCTCTTATTCAGTTCACCCCTGACAACATCTCTAACCTTATCCGCTGTTCCTACAGGCACGGTTGATTTGTTTACTATAATCATATAGTGTGCCATATTTTTACCTATATCCTGCGCTGCCTGCAAAACATGCTGCAAATCAGCGCTCCCGTCCTCTCCCATCGGAGTGCCGACTGCTATGCAGCAAATCTCGCTGTTGTCTATAGCCTCTTTAATATCAGTTGTGAACCTTAATGTTCCCGCCTTGTAATTTTCAGCGACCAGAGGTTCAAGTCCGGGCTCGTATATTGGAATAATCCCGCGCTTAAGGTTCTCTATCTTTTTTTTGTCAACATCAACGCAAAAGACACTGTTTCCCATCTGCGCCATGCATGCGCCCGTTACAAGCCCTACATATCCTGTGCCTATGATTGAAATCTTCATTTTTTATTCTCCCTGAGTTTAAATAGAGTCTGTTTATAAACTTCTTTGTCGTCATTCTCGTGAAAACGGGAATCCAGTAATTTCAATAGGTTCTGGATTCCTGCCTCCGCAGGAATGACAAAAAACCTGACTTTATGGACAAGCTCTATATAATGCTCCGCCCTCTCAGTTACATATCCTCATTTAAGAGGATAATAACCAAGAAGGCATTAGCTCTTACCGCTTCAAAAACTCTGAACTCTAAACAGCTTCCACTTCTAAAGCGTCTATCTTCAGCGACACACCCTGCCTGAGTATATCAACGGAAAGAACAAGGAGATGCTGTCCTTTCCTTTCCACAAGAACACCTTCCACGCCTGCAAGGGGTCCCATTTTTATCCTTACCCTCTGGCCTTCCTTCAAATACGGATATGGGTCAAGGGTTTCTTTGCTTTCAACAAGCCTTTTTAAAGAGATTATCTGGTCTTCTGAGACAGGCTCCGGCTCACACTGATTAATGCCAAGAAATCTTACAACCCCTTGAGTCTTCAGGACAGTCAACATGGCTTCATAAATCTTATGAATATAGACAAAAATATAACCAGGGAAAAGAGGGAAATTTATTAACTTCTTCCTGTCCTTCCATCTGCTCAGCCTCTCTACGGCAGGCAGAAATGTCTCTACGCCGGATTTTGTCAACCTCTCCACCACTTTAAACTCATGGCGGGGTTTAACATGGACAGCATACCAGTCCGCCTTAGGCTGACTCGAAATATCAGTTAATTCCATGTTAATCACCTGAAAATCCCCCCATCCCCCCTTTGCTAAAGGGGGGTGAGGGGGGATTAT
>CAZHHV010000066.1:0-10238 GCA_964532335.1 uncultured Nitrospiraceae bacterium | reverse complement strand
TTTTTTTTTTTTTTTAACTCTCAAACCTCTATATCTATTCCGTCTTGTGCTGACTTTATCTTCTCTTCGCCTGTGCCGTTTAATATCCTTGAATCAGAATACGGGTTTTCAAGTGTTTCGCTGTCAAAGAATTCTTTTTCGTCTTCCTTGAGTTTCTCAAAATCTTTTTTCCTTGCATCAAGCTCTTTCAGAACAGCATCTTTTCCGCGGGGGTCATTCTCAATGCCTGTGGATACAGCCTTTTTGTAGAGTTCCTTAAGGGTCATTTGGAATCCTTTTCATCGGAGATTTAATGGTTTATTCTATTTGTTGTCTTTTCTGTTTGTCAATCGCTCAATGAGAAAAACTTGAGTGTTTATTTTATGCTACCACTGAGAGGGGATAAGTATGTTATATTATGTTGTCATGCGTAAATATATTTTCCCCATTTTTGTACTCGCTGCTGCATCTATGCTGAATATGCCGCTGTCGTACGGCAGCAGCGATGCCGACCATGACTGCACAAAATGCCATAAGATAACCTCTGACGAAGCACAGAATATCCTTCAGGGAGGCATACCTGCTTCTAAGGTTCTTGAAATAAACCCCGGCCCTGTCAAAGGTGTATGGGAGATAGTTTTTGACGTAAGAGGACAGAAGGGGATAGTCTATGTAGGCCTTTCAAAAGAACTTCTCATCTCAGGCGACATATTTGACCTCAAGGCAAAGAGAAACCTCACAGGCGAAAGACTTGCCAATCTAAATAGGATCGATATATCAAAGATACCTCTTGACGAAGCCCTGCTCATGGGCGATGCAAACGCACCCAAGAAGGTGATTGTCTTTACAGACCCCGATTGACCATTCTGCGGAAAACTTCATCTGGAGATGAAGAAGGTTTTAGAGAAAAGAAAAGATATAGCCTTTTATCTGAAAATGTTTCCTCTGGTAAAGCTGCATCCGAAGGCATACGAAAAATCAATGACAATAGTATGCAAGAAGTCATTAGAACTTCTGGAAGACACCTTTGCCGGCAAAAAACTTCCGCCTCCTGAATGCAAAACCAAAGAGATTGACGAAAATCTAAAACTCGGTGAAAGCCTCGGTATCACAGGGACACCTGCAATTATATTCCCTGATGGAAGTATCGCCCCTGGCGCGATGGATGCTGACGCCTTAATCTCGCGGATTGACAGAAAACCTTAAACCGCCTGACTGCGACCCCGTTGCATTAATACTGATCAATCTGTTCCATTGCTTCTTCTGTAAGCTAAACTTCCATAGCAGTTATATTAAAGTCTTGGTGCCGGTGGAGAGACTTGAACTCTCACGGGGTTGCCCCCACCGGATTTTGAGTCCGGCGCGTCTGCCAGTTCCACCACACCGGCTAAGTGTGAATTTTAAATGATTTTTACATACAAGGTCAAACGCTATATGCTACAACACATTAGAAATTATGATTTAGTTCTTTTGCTTCCTGTCGTTTTTTAACTTTAATGACTCCAAACTACGAATCTCAATGCGGCCGGCACTGTTGTATGATTAAATTGAAATAATGATGTTTCAGAAATAATGTCGGAAAATCTATGGCAGTTTCAATTCTGTTTTTATTGTTTGAAGATTCTTATCAAACATATCCACCGCATCCTGCTCGGTAAAAAAAGAAGACGCGGATCCACTTTTATTTACATCAAGGTAACGAGCTGTTTGACTGTTTCCTTCAAGTTTTCTATAGCAGATAAAAACTTGTGATGGCAAAAGTTTTCTTATTAGTTGATTTCTCCAGCCATGAACGGAATATTTATCTCTACCTGTATTGGGGTCTTTCGGAATATTTAATGTGCTATGTTGGATACTAGGCATGCTGGCAAACTTAGCTTCTACATAATGAAGAGATGCATAGTAACAGACTGTAATCAACCAGTCTTTATATTTTAGATTCCTTTTTAAAAACAAACTAAATTCTTCATTATGAGTTGCCTGTGCGATATGATCTGAATAGGAAGGCACTGAAATCACCTTTCAAATATTAACGTTGTTTTGTCCCCAACAATGGATTTTTTATCATCAATTAAATCTGGGACATAGTTATAATTTGCAAATATATTCGGAAATAGCTTTGAAATATCAATTTCCTTTTGAATTAATGTTTCCATTAACTTATCATCATACTGTTTGACTGAAAGGAAAATTGTTACATTTTTCTCATCAAGGTGTTCATCAATATAAATTGCCTTAACTTCAGGAATATATTTATATTTCATAACAACTAACGTCTCGAAATAATCTTCCGTTTTCTCTTGGATATCTGGATTAATATTTATCGCGGTATATTCTTCATTCAACAGATTATCATAGATATCTTCAATATCTTGCTGTATGACGACAGACGAATTTAAAGCCAAAGGAGTGTATAAAGGATATGCTTCAGTCCACTCCATAGGAGCAAAGCCTATATAAAAAAACATCGGTAAACGTTGAGAAGAGTAAAAATTTGAAGAATCAATCTCCCTCAGAATATTTATTTGGCTTAAAGTATTTAAGGCGATAGCCTGACCTTCAGTTTTTTGTATTATTCTCGGACTACGAACAGTTCCCTCTATCTTTGATGTTTTATCTATGATATCGTACATTAATTTATTCCATAAAATAGATTTTCAGGCTTTCTTCTGTATATTTTATCGCAGAATTAAAAAATAAACCAATCTGGTCCTTATTAAGATCATAAGTTGCTTCCTGCTGAGTATTTATATCAAAAGTTATTGACATTGCCCTATCATCAGCCAAATCCTTAGTGTTCCTGAGTGTGTTCATCTTAAACCAACAATTAGCCTCATAACCAGCGAGGGGAACCTTTTTTAGCACCCCGAATTGGATTTCATAAGTATCTCCGAATAAATGTTCTTTCAAAAATTTTGCTGGAATGAATTTATTGGAACTTTCTTGTAAAGTAAGCACTAATGTTCCTATAGTACCGACTCTGTTAATTGATATTTTAAAGCTACTTCTCAAAAAATCGGCAAGCGTAAGTAAATAGTTAAGGAATTTGTCACTCCCATCTTTTAAAGTAAGAGACGTGTCCTTTGCAGAAAATATAAAATCGATCCTATTTTTGCTTACATTACAGGTATAGGTTCCTCTCGCGTTTTTAACTATAATCCTGGGGATTTCTGGTGGTGCATCGAGAGGAATCGGCAACATAATTGGCTGTCCGTCAAAAAGATTACCCGTCGCAGATGTCAATCCCTGAGCAATATTAAGAGGTTTAGACAAATCAATGCCAGGTGTAAATAAAGCTGCTTGCAATTGCTGTAACTGAAAGTTATAGCTCATAAGCAGAAAGACAATACCATAACTAATTAATTAAGTCAAATTTTTGTACTTGAACTGTCAAGGCAAAGTAGAAATGTCCGGTTTTTAGCAAAGTAGAAATGTCCGGTTTTTTATGCAGCTGCTTTTCGCAGCCGTTTTCTCAGTTCTTGCCTCTTAAACATAATATCCTTTGATTTTCTCCAAGGATGATTTAAGGGCAGAGGCTGAGGTACCCTTCGCCTCGATTTCCACTTCTTTTGGTACATCCTCTCAGGTCTGGCCTGAATCCAGCTGTATTTTATTGTTTTGCCCTGATACGTTATGAGCATAGAGCCGTCCACTCGTTCTTCTACCCTTACTTTAGTGTTCTTGGCTAACGCCTCCTTGAGCTGATAGAGCTTCCTGTTGTGCGTGATGGTGTTATCGTTGCGTACCGGATGCTCTGTCCGTATGCATAATACCTCGTCAAGTTTTAAACCCTTGGGGACAGCCCTACTAAGATCTCCTTTACTATGCGCTTTGACCATAAACTTTTTATTGTAGTCAGCCCAGTAGCTGTCTTCTAAGAACTTGTTTGCTTGTTCTATCGTATTGATCCCGCGCAACCGCATCTCCTTTACCAGCCGGTCCTGTAATGTCTTAAAAAGCCTCTCTATTCGTCCTTTGGCCTGAGGTGAATAAGCATAGATGAGTTTTACGTCCAGTTCCTTTAACGCCCGGGCAAATTCGCTCAGGGGCTCAGTGCCATCTATCTCGTCCTGTATCGTAGGCTCAGAGGGTGATTTGTAGGTCGTGTGTCTATCAAAATAGATGCTCATAGGAATGCCGTATTTCTTTATGTATCGCTTGAAACTGTCCATCGCAGGGTGTGTGCCCTCATATGTATAAAACCTGCCATATACACTGTTTGTCGCATCGTCTATATACGCCATAAGCACACATTCCGGCCCTCTGTCTTCAAACCACTTGTGATGTGAACCATCCATCTGCAGCATCTCTCCCAAATGCTCCTTTGGCGGCCGCCATTTCCTATGTGTCCTTGTCTTTCTTGCTTTTTGCCATTGCCCTGCCGTTATGAGATTCTTCCTAACTGTCTCTCTGCTTACTCTTATGCCCTCTTGCTCAAATAACTTCTCCGAGGTTAATGTCGGCCCGAATCCTCTGTACTTTGTGCGATATAGCTCGACAATCCGCTTCAGCAGCTTCTGTGGTAATTTGTTATTGGATTGCCGGCCCCGTGTTCGATGCTGTATAGCACTGTCGCCTTCCTCACGAATCCGCTTTACTATACGCCGCACCTGACGTTCACTTAAGGAGAGTATTTTCCGCTGCCTGAACCTGCGTAAGTTCACTTTCAATAACGCTGTGAATCACATGCAATCCCTCTGCCGTACCATGATAATGTCCCTTCCTGCCATTCTGCCCCCCTTTAAACGGGAACAGTATAGCAATAGTTCATCAGGACATTTCTACTTTGCTCTAATAGGACATTATCACTTTGCTGTTACAATTTTTGTACTTGAACTAAATGGAATTGTAGCAAAATTGTAGCAGAAAGCATCCGATTTTACATAATATACAGAAAATATTGGGAAGGAGAGAATCTATGCTTTTCCCTACTCTCCTGCAGCCTCAAAACTTCCGATCCGCCTGAGCCTTTTATACCTTTCATCTGTGAGCTTTCCGCCGCTCTTGCTGCCAAGCTCTTCTATTGACTGCATTATTATCTCAGAAATACTTTTCGCAACTGCTTCCGGGTTTCTGTGGGCGCCGCCAAGCGGCTCAGGTATTATCCCGTCAATTATCTTAAACCCCAGCAGGTCCTGAGCAGTAAGCTTGAGAGCATCCGCGGACTTTGAGAACTCCTCCGGAGTAAGATCTCCGTCTTTTTTCCATAATATTGCAGCGCATCCCTCAGGTGATATGACTGAATAAACAGAATGCTCAAGCATATAAATCCTGTCTGCAACTCCCAATGCAAGAGCCCCGCCGCTTCCGCCCTCGCCGATGACAACAGAGATTATAGGAGTTTTTATTTTTGACATCTCCATGAGATTCGTTGCTATGGCCTCTGACTGGCCTCTCTCTTCAGCGCCTATGCCGGGGTAGGCTCCGGGGGTGTCAATAAGCGTGATTATAGGCTTCTTAAATCTCTCTGCAAGTTTCATAAGCCTCAGCGCCTTCCTATAGCCCTCCGGCTGCGGCTGTCCAAAGTTTCTGTATATCCTTTCCTTTGTCCCTCTTCCCTTCTGGTGGCCTATAATCATTACATGCACGCCGTTTATAGTCGCAAAACCTCCGGCTATCGCAGGGTCATCAGAGAACCTTCTGTCGCCGTGAAGCTCCATGAAATCTTCTGAAAGCATGTCTATATAGTCAAGTGTATACGGCCTGTCAGGATGCCTTGCAAGAAGCGTTTTCTGCCACGGGGTGAGATTGGAAAAGATTTCAGAGCGGAGTTCTTTTGCCTTTTTCTCAAGCTTTTTTACAGCCGAGGTTATATCCATGTCTTTCCTGTTAGAAAGACGTTTAAGCTCCTCTATTTTAAGCTCAAGCTCTTCTATGGATTTTTCAAACTCAAGATAATATCTCATAAGTCGGTGTCAGTGTCAGTGTTTTGTGTCAGTTTTTCTTTACTAACACTGTCACTAATCACTGTATGCTATTTGTTATTCTCACTGCTCCTTTCCCGAGTATCCCTTCAAGCCTGCCTATCAGCATGCTGCTTGGATCTATCTGAACCCCTGTGGCAATAAACACCTCAGAGTCAGGCAAATCCATTTTTAAATACAAAGGGCATTCCCCTGAACTGCCTGACAGCGCTTCCCTCAGATTTTCGAGGATTAGACTGTCAGCAATAGGGTATTTTATACTAATCTCGCATTTTAAGCCATTTCTGGAACCAAAACCGTCTATCTTTACTATTTTGTTTGAGATAAGTTTTGTGCCTTTTTCTGTGCGGTCAACTGTCCCCTTCACAATAACCAGAGCGTCTTTCTTAAGAAGATGACTGTTGTTTTTGAAGAGTTCCGGAAATGCAATCGCCTCAACGCTTCCTTCCTCATCTTCAAGGGTAAAGTATGCCATTGTTTCTGCTGTTCCGCGTCTCTGTATATTTTTAATCCTGCTTATAACGCCTGCAACCTGAACTTCGTCCCTGTCAGCAATGCTGTCAAGCTCGGAAGTCCGTTTTATGTGCAGCGCTGATAATTCTTCCCTGTGTTTAATAATGGGGTGCCCCGTGACGTAAAAACCGAGAGCCTCTTTTTCACAACTCAAAATTTCCATCTCATCCCATTCTTTAATAGTTTTCGCATCTTCCTGAGAGCCGAAAATGCTTTGCTGTCCCAGAAAGCTTCGGCCGCGAGAGCCATTAAGGGAATCCTGCACCAGCGACATAGCCTTTGCTCTTGTTAATCCAAGAGAATCAAATGCCCCTGCCTTTATAAGATTTTTGATAACCTTTTTATTTACCTTTCTTGAATCCGCTCTCTTATAATGCAAAAAGTTATAAATTACGTATGGCTTAGAGCCGCCTCTGACTTTAAATTCCCTCCCGCTCTCATTTATATCTGGAGGAAGCATTTTTATAGACATATTTCTGCACTCGGCAATCAGATGAACTACTTTGTCTGTATCACCCATATCAGCGCTTAATGTTGCCGCCATAAACTCAACAGGATAGTGCGCCTTGAGGTATGCTGTATGGTATGCAAGATATGCATAAGCAGCTGAATGGGATTTATTGAAACCGTACTCAGCAAATAAAGCCATAAGGTCAAACAGCCTTGTAGCCTTTTTTTCTGATATCTTGTTTGCAACTGCTCCTTTAATAAACGCCTCTTTGAGCTTTTCCATCTCCTCCGGTTTTTTCTTGCCCATGGCTTTTCTAAGTATATCTGCCTGCCCCATGGTAAAGTTCGCAAGTTTGTTTGCAATCTGCATCACCTGTTCCTGATAAAGAATCACGCCGTAGGTCTCATCAAGCACTTCCTTTAACTGCGGCAGTTCATATTTGACAGCCGTCTTTCCTTTTTTTCTCTTGATGAAATCATCTATCATGCCGCTTCCTATGGGGCCCGGCCTGTAAAGCGCAACAAGGGCTATAAGGTCTTCAAATCTGTTCGGCTGCATCTTAACAAGTATTTCCCTCATGCCTGAACTCTCAAGCTGGAATATGCCCGTTGTCTGTCCTGAACTCAAAAGCTTATACGTTGCCGCGTCCTCCAGAGACGCATCACTCAGAGACAAATCTGTCCCTGAATCTTTTATGTAACGCAGCGTCTTTTCTATAACAGTGAGGGTTTTTAGCCCGAGGAAATCAAACTTCAGGAGCCCGATACTTTCAATAGCGCCCATGTCAAACTGTGTTGTTACAGTTCCATCGGATGGATTTTTATACAGCGGCGTATAATCCGTAAGAGGTTTTGGAGCTATAACCACTCCTGCTGCATGGGTTGAGGCATGCCTGCACAGCCCCTCAAGCCTCTTTGCTATGTCAATCAGTTCTCTTACACGCGGATTGCTGTCATAAAGCTCTTGAAGCTGCGGCTCTGTCCGCAAGGAATTATCAATCGTAATATTCAGGGCATTTGGCACAAGCTTTGCGATTTTATCAACCTCAGCATAGGGAATATCAAGCGCGCGTCCAACATCTCTTATCGCTGCCTTCGCAGCCATAGTCCCGAATGTTATTATCTGGGCAACATAGTCCTTGCCGTATTTGTCCGATACATACGAGATTACCTCTCCCCTTCTGTCTTTGCAGAAGTCAACGTCAATGTCAGGCATGCTTATTCTCTCAGGGTTAAGGAATCTCTCAAACAAAAGGCCGTATTTGATCGGGTCCAATGCGGTAATGTCAAGGCAGTAAGAGACCAGGCTTCCTGCAGCAGATCCTCTGCCCGGTCCGACAGGTATCCCCTTTTCCCTCGCATGAGTTATGAAATCCCATACTATGAGGAAATAAGAAGAGTAACCCATCTTTTTGATTATCTCTACCTCTTTCTTGAATCTTTCAATATATATATCAGGCGGCTGGCTCCCAAATTTCTCGTGCATGCCTTTTCTTGCAAGTTCTTCGAGAAAGGAGTCCGGCGATAGCCCGCTTTCAATCTTATATGCCGGCAGAAAGGATTTGCCGGTTGTAAAATCCACATTGCATCTTTCTGCAATTGTCCTGCTGTTCAGAACAGCCTCCGGCACTTCTTTAAAAAATGTCTTCATCTCATCAGGAGATTTGAAGTAAAACCCCCCGGAATTGAATTTCAGCCTGCTGCTGTCTGCAACCGTTTTCCCTGTCTGTATGCAGAGCAATATATCATGAGCCTTTGCGTCCTCCTTTTTCAGGTAATGGCAGTCATTTGTGGCAACAATTCCTATATGAAGCTCTTTTGCAAGGGCAACGAGTTTTTCGTTCAGCTTATTCTGCTCCGGAAGGTCATTGTTCTGTATCTCTATGTAAAAGTCCTCGGGCCCAAGTATGTGTTTATATTCAAGCGCAATTTCCCTCGCCTTATCCAAAAGCCCTCTCTGAAGATAATAAGGCACCTCCCCTTTAAGGCAGGATGTAAGTCCGATAAGACCGCCGCTGTATTGTTCAAGGAGCGCTCTGTCAATGCGCGGCTTGTAGTAAAAGCCTTCCGTATAAGCCTTTGTCACAAGCGTGACGAGATTTTTGTACCCGTTGTTGTCTCTTGCAAGGAGTATAAGATGGAAAGATGCCTCTGAAACATCATCTTTCTCCTTGTCAAAGCGGCTTTTAGGAGCAATGTAAACTTCGCAGCCAATGATAGGTTTAATCCCTGCCTTTGAGACCTTTTTATAAAACTCAACAGCGCCGAAGAGATTTCCGTGGTCTGTTATGGCAAGGGCAGGCATCCTGTAAGAGGACGCAAGGGTAACCAGCTCGTTTATTTTGATCGCTCCGTCTAAGAGGCTGTATTCTGTGTGGAGGTGCAAGGGGACATAGTCTGAATGTGAATGCATAGAAAATATTAACTATATGAAAGCTGCCAAGTCAACCTTATCAGAACCCTGTCAATGCGATGTGTTATTTCAGGCAATTAAAATCAAGGGGGTGAGACCTTTTGATAAACTCCAGAAAGTTACCGAATTAGTGAGATAGAACAACGGTTTTCTTTTTAAACATTTTATTTTCTTCTCCTTTTGCCTGCAATGAGCGGCTAACGGGATGCGGGTCGGCGAAGTTTCCACGAAGTGGGAACTTGGGCGTAGCCGTTGACCCGTAAGATAGTCGGCGTCGGCTTCGCATTTCATACCACATTTATAATCAATTAAACATTTGAGGCTACGCTTTCTTTTCTGTCGCCGAAGGCGACACGCCGACCCGCATCCCGATACTCGGTCAGCGGCGAAGCCGATGACCGAGTATCTACTTCATAGACGACTTATGTCGCTTTTTGTCCCGATTTGGGATGTTAGACGACATATGGCGGATATGCTGATTGGCAGATACCCGCTTCCCTTCTTTTTTATTGCCAATAAATGTCAACCATCACCTCCCTTTGCGATACTTAAGCTGTCTAACGGACTCTGTATTTTACCTAAACTCTTTGTGCTTACATGAGTATAAATCTCCGTTGTCTTGCTGTGAGCATGACCTAATAGTTCCTGAATATAACGTAAATCTGTGCCTCCTTCAAGAAGATGTGTAGCGAAGCTGTGGCGTAGTGTATGCACTGATATGTCTTTACGGATGCCTGCTCGTGTACATGCATGCTCCAGAATATGTTGAACTGTTCGCGTTGAAATATATCTCTCCTTTCTTGCACCTTCAAAGAGCCACTTATCAGGCTTATAATCTCTCCAGTATTTTCTTAGTATTTCTAAAGCCATCTCAGAAAGCAAAGTGTATCTATCCTTCCTGCCTTTTGCACCCTTAATATGAATCAGCATTCTTTTACTGTCTATGTCTTCTATTTTCA
>CAZHHV010000065.1:0-10279 GCA_964532335.1 uncultured Nitrospiraceae bacterium | reverse complement strand
CTTCTTTGATTGTCTCGCTGAGTTCAAGATTACGGGCAGTGATTTGCAGTTTCATCTTATTCCTCTATCAGAAATGATATTCGTGCTGATTACTCATCTTGGTTGAATTTTAGCATGATTCGTAAGGCATTTCAATGCATCGAATTGTATCATCAAAAAAGGAAATTGGCTATAATGGATAATGAATTTACAAGCTATTGTTAGAAAGGCAGAATATAGGATTAAGGAATGATAGAAATAGACGGCAGTTACGGAGAAGGGGGAGGGCAGATAGTTAGAAGTGCCCTGAGCCTTTCGTGTCTGTTTAGAAAGCCTTTCAGAATATTCAACATCAGAAAAGGGCGGGGAAAACCAGGGCTCATGCCGCAGCATCTCACCTGTGTAAGAGCTGCTCAACTTATTTCTGGCGCTGAAGTGAAGGGCGAGCACGCAGGTTCAACAGAGCTTTTATTTTCCCCGAAAGAAGTTAAAGGCGGATATTTTTCTTTTGACATCGGCACTGCCGGCTCCACGTCACTTGTTTTTCAAACGCTTATTCCCGCGCTTGCTTTCTCACAGCAGAAAACTATTTTAACGCTTAAAGGCGGTACACATGTCCCTTTCAGTCCCTCATTTCATTATCTTTCTGGAATCTTTATTCACTTTCTGGAACAACTGGGGATAAGGGTTCAGATTGCTATAGAGTCTTACGGATTTTACCCAAAGGGCGGTGGAATAGTCAGGGCAGATATATTTCCTCCAAAAAATATCAAACCTCTGAGAATTATAGAAAGAGGCAGCATTTTAAGATTAACAGGATATTCAGGAGTCGGGAATCTCCCATTGTCCATAGCAGAGAGACAAAAGGATGCACTTGTAAAAAGAATAAACTACGAGATTAAAGATATTAAGGTTTCTCCGCTTATTGAATTACTGGAGGTCCCTTCTATGGGGCAGGGGACATTTGTCTATCTTGAATCCAGAGCACAACATTCAATTGCGGGTTTTACTGCGCTTGGCGCAAGAGGCAAAAAAGCTGAGGTTGTAGGTGAGGAAGCAGCAGAGGAATTTGTCAAATATTATAGTACTGGCGCTGCGTTAGATTATCATATTGCTGACCAGATAGTATTATATTTGTCTCTGTGCAGTGAAGAATCAAGATTTACCACATCATCAATAACAAATCACCTGTTAACAAATTTATGGGTTATAAATTTATTTCATGAAATCCAATATTCCATTGAAGGGGAAGTAGGCGAGAAGGGGATGGTAAAAATTAAGGGTAAGAAGGATAAATAAGGCAGACATTGGCTCGAAAATTTATATGTCTTAGCATGCAAATTATTTAACTTGATAAAAATAGAGATTTTGGGGGGTCATGAATTCAACATACAAAATATACATATTAGGGACAGCTGTCCCTAATATCCTTATATCTGAATATCTGTCTATAGCAGTCTAACAGTATAATTTGTATTTGAATTATAAGGTACTAATACACCCATAAGCAAGAAGACATGTGCATACTTTTTTGTCATTGCGGCTTGTCCGCAATCCTTCAGGAAAAGAAAGATTCCCGACAAGCGGGAATGACAGTCATGTTACCATACTTTTGCACTTCTTAGTAAGGCTATTTGACCGAAAATAATCACTTGGGGTAGTATTAATATCACGCAGAATGAGAAGAAAAAATGTTTCCATATAAAGATGACAATCCGACACAAACGTTCCCGTTCGTTACAATCGGGATAATCACAATTAACATTCTTGCCTATTTATGGGAAATCCTCTCGCCTGCCGGCGAAAAATATATCATTTATAACTATGGCGCGATTCCTTCAGGACTGCTGTCTTTAGAAAAAACGCAGGCGCTGCATCCGATGGCTACTGTTTTTTCATCCATGTTTCTTCACGGAGGCCTGCTGCACATTGCCGGCAATATGCTTTACCTCTGGATATTCGGCAATAATATTGAAGACAGGCTGGGCCATTTCAGATTTCTTATTTTTTATCTTGTAAGCGGGATTATAGCCTCATATGCGCATGCTTTATCAGCACCTTCTTCAACTGTGCCAATGATAGGCGCAAGCGGCGCAGTTGCTGGTGTTCTCGGCGCCTATATACTTTTATTCCCTCATGCGCGTGTGCATACCCTGATATTCTTTGGATTCTTCGTTCAGGTTGTGAAAATTCCTGCCTTGATAGTTATTGGATTTTGGGCTATTATACAGATTGTCAATGGAATCCTCAGTCAGGGACTTCTGCCTCAGGGCGGTATAGCGTGGTTTGCCCATATCGGCGGATTCCTTACAGGCCTTTTGACGATTAAGATATGGCTGCCTAAAAGGAGGTTCAGAGAGTGGTCGTAGGTTGTCCCAAGTGCAAGATAAAGCTTAAAATCGCGGACGAAAAACTCACATCTGAAGGCGTGAGATTTAAATGTCCGAAATGCAGCGCAGTTCTTCTCGTAACAAAACCTTCTGTCCAGATAAAACCTCATGAAGGAAAGGTAATTGTTGCACATGAAGACCCTGCAATTGTTGAGAAGATGAGCGATTTCCTTACAAAGAAGGGATATACGGTCATTACATCACAAGATGGAATAGACACGATGATAAAGACTGTTAAGGAACTTCCGTTCCTTGCTCTTCTGGATGTTGCGCTTCCCAAGATATACGGCTTTGAATTGTGCAAAAGGCTGAAGGAACGGCCTGAGACAAAAGATATAAAAATTATTCTGATTTGTTCAATCTACGACAAGACCAGATACAGGAGAGAGCCCAATTCCCTTCATGGAGCTGATGACTATATAGAAGAGCATCATATAGACGATCTTCTTATGGAAAAGATTGAAGCGCTGCAGGGGATAAAAGAAAAAAGAGAAGAAGTTACAGAAAGGCCCAAAGAGCCTGTGCCGGAAAAATCACAACTCTTTCAGGAAATACCACAACCATTTGCCGCAGTGCCTCCCAAAATAGAGGTTCAGCAGCCTCATGCGGCAATACCTTCCAGACCGGAAATAAAGCCGGCAGTAAAACCGGAAATAAAAAAAGAGATAAAAACAGCGGCTGATGAAGCATTGGAAAAGGCAAAACGGTTGGCAAGAACAATCATTGCAGACATTTACCTTTACAGTTCAACAAAGATGGAAGAAGCAATAAAGAAAAACACCTTCTACACGGAATTCGCCTCTGATATAAAGGAAGGGACAAAACTCTACAATAGCCGTGTGTCTCAGGAAGTTAAAAATAAAGGAGATTTCTTCCGTGAGGCAATAGAAAATTTCATAGAAAACAAGAAAAAAACCATAAAAATCTGAAAAAGACAGAAAATACAAGAAAAAATCCGATTAAACGAGATTTCAAGCCTTAAATCCCCCTTAAAAGCCCTTGCCTTAAATGCTGGTTAGCTATTATATTAGCACTCCCTGTTAGTGAGTGCTAACAAGTCCAAAGACAGCTATTAGCTGTCAGCTATCAGTTAAACATTAAGAAAGGAGATATGTTTTATGAAGTTCAAACCACTTAGAGACAGAGTATTTGTTAAGTATTCCTCGGAAGAGGAAAAGACAGCGGGCGGCCTTTACATTCCAGATGCGGCCAAGGAAAAACCACAGAAAGGCTCAGTAATGGCAGTAGGCACAGGCCGGATAACCGATGACGGCAAACGCCAGCCCATGGAGGTTAAGGTAGGAGACACAATACTTTTTGATAAGTATTCAGGCTCAAAGATTAAGATGGATAATGAAGAATATCTCATCATAAGAGAAGAAGATATTCTGGGAATAGTAGAAGGCTAAAAAACTTTTTAAAAATAGAAGGAGGAGCAACAAATGGCTAAACAGCTTCTTTTTGATGAAGCAGCAAGGAGTTCGATACTGAAAGGCATAAGCCAGCTTACAGATGCGGTAAAGGCAACGCTGGGACCTAAAGGACGGAACGCAATACTCGATAAAAAATACGGTGCGCCGACAATAACAAAAGACGGCGTTACAGTTGCAAAAGAAATAGAGTTGAAAGACCCGTGGCAGAACATGGGAGCCCAGCTTGTCAGAGAGGTCGCATCAAAGACATCTGACGTTGCAGGCGACGGCACAACAACGGCAACTGTTCTGGCCCATGCTATTTACAGGGAGGGCATGAAGCATGTAGTTGCAGGCGCTAACCCCATGGACATTAAGAGAGGGATTGAAAAATCAGTAGAGGTTGTCATAAGCGAACTGAAAAAACTCAGCAAGCCTGTCCAGGACAAGAAAGAGATAGCGCAGGTAGGAACCATCTCTGCAAACAATGACCCTTCAATCGGCGATATCATTGCCGATGCAATGGATAAAGTCGGAAAGGACGGCGTTATAACCGTTGAAGAGGCAAAGAGCATGACAACAACACTTGATGTTGTTGAAGGTATGCAGTTTGACAGAGGGTACATATCACCCTATTTCATAACAGACCCCGAAAGAATGGAATGTGTTCTTGAGGATGTGTTCATTCTCATCAATGAGAAGAAGATTTCGAGCATGAAGGACCTTCTTCCCATACTTGAGCAGACCGCAAAGATGGGCAAGCCCCTGTTAATTTTATCAGAAGAGGTTGAGGGTGAAGCCCTCGCAACACTCGTTGTCAACAAGCTCCGCGGAACAATTCAGGTTTGCGCTGTAAAGGCTCCTGGATTCGGCGACAGAAGGAAGGCAATGCTTGAAGACATTGCAACCCTCACAGGCGGAACAATGATATCCGAAGATCTCGGAATAAAGCTTGAAAGCATAAAAATATCAGACCTCGGAAGGGCCAAGAAGGTAACAATTGATAAAGAAAACACAACAATAGTTGAAGGCGCCGGAGACCACAAAAAGATTGAAGGCAGAATAAAGCAGATTAAGGCGCAGATAGAGGAGACGACATCCGACTACGACAAGGAAAAACTTCAGGAGCGTCTTGCAAAGATCGTCGGAGGAGTGGCAGTCATTAATGTCGGAGCGGCAACAGAGACAGAGATGAAAGAGAAGAAGGCAAGGGTTGAAGATGCGCTCCACGCAACAAGGGCGGCTGTTGAAGAGGGAATTGTCCCGGGAGGAGGCGTCGCGCTTCTCAGGACACTTCACGCGCTGAAGAATCTGAAGCTTGACGTGGACCAGCAGATAGGTGTTGAGATTGTAAAAAGGTCGCTTGAAGAGCCGATAAGGCAGATAGTCAACAATGCAGGAATTGAAGGCTCTGTGGTTGTTGAGAAGGTTAAGAACTCAAAAGAAGCAAATTACGGATTTGACGCTGATAAGGAAGAATATGTTGATATGATAAAGGCAGGAATCATTGACCCTACAAAGGTGACAAGATATGCGCTCCAGAATGCAGCATCAGTTGCAGCTCTGTTGCTGACGACCGCCGTAATGATATCGGATATTCCGGAAGAAAAGCCTGAGATGCCTGCAATGCCTCCGGGCGGCGGAATGGGCGGGATGTATTAAGAAGACAGCTATCAGCTGACAGCTGACAGCTTTCAGCAAAATTAAAAAACAAAAGGGGCGTATCCAATACGCCCCTTTTGTTTTGTGCACATTGACTCTTAATCCCGATTCTGGCATGCTAAAAAAATGAGAAGAAATATCATAATCACAATTTTCTGCCTTGTATTGCTCTATGTCTTATACGCGGCAGTGGAATTTTTGGTGCCGCTTCCTGAAGGCACAAAGACAAAAGAAGTGCTGATACCTAAAGGCGCTACGTTCAGGCAGGCAGTTGAAATTCTTGCAAAAGAAAATTTAATAAGGGACAAAAACCTTTTTATCTTCGCGGGCAGGCTTACGGGCCTGCACAGGAAAATAAGTGCCGGCTACTACTCAATCACAGGCGCAATGAATCCGCTGTCTGTTTTAATGCTTTTAAAGAACGGGCAGATTGTAGAGTACGATATAACTATAGTTGAAGGCGATTCGCTTCTTGAGATAGGCGAAAAGCTTGCCGAGAGGAATATTGTTGACAGGGAAGGCTTTGAAGATCTTTCAACGGACAAAAGTTTCTTGGGGGCATATAATATTGATGCGCCGTCAATTGAAGGCTATATCTTTCCTGACACATATAAACTGCCAAAGGGCATAGAGCCTGAAAACGCTCTCGGCATGATGATAAACAGCCTGCGGGAAAAATATCCGGAGAGACTAAGGACAAGGGCCGCAGAACTTGGGTTCTCTGAAAGGGAGGTTCTTACACTTGCATCCATAATAGAAAAGGAAGCTATAATAAACAGCGAGCGGCCGTTAATCTCTGCTGTGTATCATAACAGGCTCAAAAAGAGGATGCCGCTTCAGGCAGACCCTACTGCTGTTTATGGCATAAAGAGGTCAGGCGAAAGAATAACCATGAAGGACCTGAAGAGGAAGACACCATACAACACATATATAATCAAAGGGCTTCCGCCGGGGCCTATCGCATCTGCCGGCATCAAATCAATTACAGCAGCGCTTTATCCTGCTGATGTCCCTTATATTTATTTCGTGTCAAACAATGACGGGACTCATCAGTTTTCTGTTACAGAAGAAGAGCATTTCAAGGCAGTGGCAGCATACAGGGAGAAAAGACAGAAAGAGAAACAGACGGAGCAAGAGATAGAGAAACAGAAAGAGACAGAGAATAAAAATAACAAGAAAAACGGAGCAAAGAACAATGGGCGCTCGTAAAAAAACAAGGACAATCTATGTAGGCAAGGTGCCTGTCGGCGGCGGGAATCCTGTCAGTGTCCAGTCAATGACAAAGACAGACACGAGGGATGTAAAGGCAACAGCAAAACAGATAAAAGCGCTTGAAAAGGCTGGATGCGAAATCATAAGGCTTGCAGTGCCTGACATGGATGCGGCAAAATCGCTCGGCAGAATAAAAAAATCTGCAAACATCCCGATGATAGCAGACATACATTTTGACTGGAGGCTTGCGCTTGAGGCAATAAAACAGGGAGTTGACGGTTTGAGGATAAACCCGGGCAATATAGGCGCAAAGTGGAAAGTCAAAGAAGTTGTCTCGGCAGCAAAGGATAAAAAACTTCCGATAAGAATAGGGGTTAATGCAGGCTCGCTTGAAAAAGAGCTATTGCAAAAATACGGGCATCCGAAACCAGAGGCGCTGGTTGAAAGCGCAGTTGGGCATATAAGGATTCTAAAAGACATGAACTTTAGGGATATAAAAGTCTCTCTTAAGGCATCAAATGTTCCAACAACAATAGAGGCATACAGGCTGTTCTCAAAAAAATTTAATTACCCGCTTCATGTCGGAATATCAGAGGCAGGCCCCCCCTCTACAGGAATAATAAAAAGTTCTGTCGGCATTGGCATACTGCTTTCAGAGGGGATAGGAGACACTATCAGGGTTTCTCTAACTGCAGACCCTGCTGAAGAGGTCAGGGTAGCATACGGGATACTGAGGACTCTCGGCATAAGAGAAAAGGGCGCTGAGATAATCTCATGCCCTACATGCGGCAGGTGCAACATTGACCTCAGAGGGCTTGCAAAAAAGGTTGAGGCAAAACTCAGGAACATTGAAACTCCTATTACTGTTGCTGTTATGGGCTGTGTTGTCAACGGCCCCGGAGAGGCAAGAGAGGCTGATTTCGGAATAGCAGGAGGAAAAAAGAGGGGCATACTATTCAAAAAAGGAAAGATAATAAAGCAGGTGAAGGAAGAAGAACTTCTTGACGCCCTGCTTGAGGAGATAGAGGGATAAAATGGAAATAATACGAATCCCGCGCATAGTACATGATACATCAAAAGGGCATTTGCTTCATGGCAGGAGCATAGGCTTTGTGCCTACGATGGGAGCGCTTCATGACGGACATCTCAGCCTTATAAAAAGGTCAAAAGACGAAAACGACATCACTGTTGTAAGCATATTTATTAATCCTCTCCAATTCGGCCCTTCGGAGGATTTTCAGCAATATCCCCGTGATACTGATGGAGATGTCGCAAGTCTCCGCAAGGTAGAGGCAGATGTGCTTTTTATGCCTGATGCATCTTCAATATACCATGAAGGATTTGCAACTTATATCACTGTGGACAAAATCTCCGAGAAACTCTGCGGTGCATTCAGGCCCGGTCATTTCAGAGGCGTGGCTACAATAGTTGCGAAACTGTTCAATATTGTAAACCCGGCAAGGGCATATTTCGGACAGAAGGATTTTCAGCAGGCTGCTGTTATTAGAAAGATGGCTAAAGACCTTGATATGCCTGTAGACATCATTGTCTCTCCGACAATCAGAGAGCACGACGGCCTTGCGATGAGTTCAAGGAATCTTTATCTGAATGAAGAAGAGCGAAAAGCTGCCGGTGTTATATACGGATGCCTCGTCCAGACCAGTGAATTGGTAAAATCTGGTATAATTAGTAAAGAGAAGATAAAGGGGTTCATGAAAGAAAAGCTTTCGGCAGAGCCTCTGGTGAGAGAGATTCAGTATGCGTCGGTGTATGACCCTGAAACGCTGGATGAAGTTGAAAATGCCGGGAAAGAGGCTTTGCTTGCAGTCTCGGTTAAGGTTGGCGGTACAAGGTTGATAGACAACATGCTGGTTAAGGCGTAAATAAAATGCTGGAGGTAAATCATATGCTGCAGAGAGTGCACATACAGATACTTGACAACCCGATGGAAGACATTATCTCCTCCAATGAGAGATTTGATAACTATTCAACCAATAAAGTCCTTGCAGAAGAATTGCAGAAGGAGATGAGCTTCTCGTATCCTTATGTGGTGTCTGTGGAATATGTAGACCTGTTTATGGATGATGAGAGTGATTTCCCCGAGATAAGAGAACTCCTAAGGCACGGGGCAATAAACACTCCTGTGGTGCTCATAAACGGCGTGCCTAAGATTCACGGCGGCATTCCTTATGCTGTTATAAAGACAGAGATTGAGAAGGTGCTGTCATCAGGTCCCCTGCACTAAATTTGCACAAAACCCTGGAGTTTTAGCGTATTTAATAAACTCTTCCTGTCTTAACGGAGGGGTAAAATAGGGGAGAAGGGAGGGATATAATCCCTCCCGCAAAAACAGTTAAAACTGCATGCCAAAGGCAATACCCACAGAATCCTGATGCATAGAGATTCTTTCGTTGCCGGCAGCAACGCCAAAGTCATTAAAAAGACTTGAGCCTGTTACTGAATTTGAAATTGCATGCATGTACGCAATTGTCAGCTCAGAGCTTTTGCCTATTTTGTAAGTCAGACCTGCAGTATAGTGGTCAGTAATAACTCCGGGTGCGATAATATTAAATGTTACGTCACGAGCGCTAATAGGGTTATCAGTATGGTTATATCCGGCGCGCAGAGCCAGTTTATCAGTTGCCTGATATTGCAAGCCGAATTTCCATACATTAACATCAGACCAGCCAAAACCACGGTCTCCACCTCCACCGAGTGTATTTGCTATGGTTGCGCCGCCATTGTTGCTCGGGTTTGAGACTGAAGCAACGCTGGTATAATTGATACGTTGATAATCCACAGCAAGAATTAAAGGCTGCAATATTTTTACTGCAATACCCACATTGTAATTCTCCGGTATGTCAAAATCGCCCTGGTTGGCAAATAGTCCCTTGTATTTTTCAAACGGTGTCATGTACATCTTGGTAGAATAAGCAGCGCCCAGTGTCACAGCATCAGAAATTTTACCCATCCAGCCGATACGCACTCCAAAACCGGTAGAATCATCGTAACCCCTATTGGTAAGGTTATTTTTATCTTCCGAATATGCTGCAAATCCCTGTAATCCCTCTGCCTTGAACCGCTGATAACCAATTAAGGGAGATATGCCGATGGAATGCTTAGGATGAACCTTATATGATATTGTTGGCGCAAATATTACCTGCATGAGGTCAACCCCTAATCTGGTTGTGCCGCACAGAAGGTTATTACTTGATGCAGTCGCCTGTCCTCCCATATTAAGGAAGTTATTACAGGTCCCTACGCCGGCAGCAGATGTGATCTGGCCTGTAGGATAGTTTGTGTTCATTCCGCCGTTTCCATAAATAGTTAATCCGACAGATAGGTTTGGGCTAATCATTTTATTGAGCCCTAACTCCGGAATAAAAAAGTTAGTGCTGCCACTGTCGGCAGAGCCATCTATAGCTGCAGCTCCGCTTCTGGTAGCGTCACGCTGCGGGCTGAACCAATCTACGCCGACATCAAAGCGGTCGCCTACAAAAACCATACCCGCCGGATTGGAGGCGGCTATCATTGCATCCTGAGCCACAGCAGTTGTTGCGCCGCCCATACCCTTTGCCTTTATCCCGTAACCGTGAGAAAAGTAGCCATCTGTCGCCTGTGCAA